>JBAWYO010000221.1:0-2805 GCA_037143495.1 Candidatus Omnitrophota bacterium
CCTATATCTCGCTCCTGACCAATCCGACGATGGCGGGGGTTATGGCGTCATTCGCGTCACTGGGCGATGTGATCGCGGCCGAACCGAAAGCCCTGAGTGGTTTTGCCGGGCCCCGGGTCATCGAACAGACGATACACCAGCGGTTGCCCGCCGGTTTCCAACGCTCGGAGTTTTTGCTCGAGCATGGGCTTATCGATATCGTGATCCACCGCAAGAACCTTAAGGATACACTGAGCAAGCTCTTAGCTTATTTGACAGCGTGAAAATGTAGCAAAAAAGGAACGGTGGTTATGTCGCGGTAAGCCGAGGACGGGATCCGGCTGCCTTTAGATAAGTTCTGTACCCTGAACACGAGAGCCTCACATGTCCCAAGTAAGCCTCTGCAACGTCACGAAGACGTACCCGAACAAGACGACGGCGGTCCATAACCTGAATCTCGGCGTCGAGAGCAGGGAATTTATGGCGCTCGTGGGTCCTTCGGGTTGCGGCAAGACGACGATCCTGCGGATGATCGCCGGCCTCGAGGATGTCACCGACGGCCGCATCTATATCGGCAAGCATCTCGTCAATAATATCCCTCCCCGCGACCGTGACGTCGCGATGGTCTTCCAGAATTACGCGCTCTACCCCTATATGAATGTTTATGAGAATATTGCTTTCGGGCTCAAGCTCAGGGGGTATGACGTTCCCGAGATCGAGAAGCGGGTCAAAGAGGCGGCGCAGATCCTCGAGATAGAGAAGATACTCGAGCGCCGTCCCCATGAACTCTCCGGCGGCGAACGCCAGCGCGTCGCGGTCGGCAGGGCGATCGTCAGAAAACCGCTCGTATTCCTCTTTGACGAGCCGCTCAGCAATCTTGACGCGAACCTGAGGATGCAGATGCGTACCGAGATCCGCCGGCTTCACATGCGGGTCCGTACGACGATGATCTATGTAACGCATGATCAGATGGAGGCGGTCACGCTCGGTGACCGTATCGCGGTCATGAACGCGGGCAAGATCCTCCAGATCGATACGCCGGCGGTGATCTACCGGTCTCCGGCGAACAGGTTCGTCGCCGGTTTTGTCGGGTCGCCGCCGATGAATTTCATCAACGGGACACTTACCCGCACCGAAGGGCGACTCTATTTTAATGAAGGGTCGTTCCGGGTCAGGGTAGCCGAGGGCGCGAAAGGGGAACTCTTCGAGTCGATCAATAAACAGGTGGTCATGGGTATCCGCAGCGAAGATATCTACGATCGCCTTTTTGTTTCCGACGCTCCCCCTGAAAATACGGTCAAGGCGTTCCTTGAGGTGATCGAAGCGATCGGTTCGGAATCCCATCTCTATCTCAAGACAAGCGAGAACCACTTCATCGCGAAAGTGCCGGGATCGCAGCGGCCGGGCGCGGGCCAGGACATGGAGATGGTCTTCGATATGGCAAAGGCGCATTTTTTCGATAAGGATAGCGGAAGGACCATTGTCTAAAGATCTCCTGGTGGCAATACGGTCTTTGATCGGGGCTCTTGCGCTTATCTTTTCATTCTACACCTACCACCTGATGGTTACCTCGCTCATCCTGCGCGCGTCCGGTCCTGCTGCGCGCTGGGACAGCGCCGCCGCGTACGCGTCATTTTTTATTCCCCTTAATCTCCTCGGCTGGCTGACCCTGGGGCGTTTCGGCGGTATCACCATGCTGGCGATCACGATGTTTTCGATCATGTCGCTCGCGCTGCGCCAGGGCGTCTTCACCTGCAACATATACCTCTTTCTCTCCTGTGTGGCGGCTTTCGCGGGATACAAAATTTACGCCCGTGCAGGCGCCGCCAAGAGCCGGGTCATCGCCCGCTTTGAGACCTTAGATGCCGATAAGAATACCCTGATGGCGAACGCCGCCCGGCGCGATAAGGATATTGTGACGGCGCAGGGGAGACTGCAGCGGTACATGGAACTCAAGGATATGACCGAGAACCTTTCCGTAACGCTGGAACTTGATGAAGTCGCCCGGCTGGTCACCGAGGAGATGTATCATATCATCGGCAGATCAGATCGCGCGCTGCTCTACCTGGTCGATAACACCCGTCAGGAGCTTAACCTCGTCTCCTCATACCAGGCAGCTTCCCCGGAACCGGTAAAAGCGAAAAAGGGGGAGATATTCGACCAGTGGATCCTGAAACAGCGGCGCCCGCTGATCATTGATGATCTTGATAATGAATTCCGGTTCTCGCCCGAAGCGTTGCGCTCGCCGGAAGATTGGATATACAAGTCGATCATCGGGCTGCCGGTCGTTAACGATAAAAAGATCGTGGGCGTTGTGCGCATGTCGTCAAAAATGAAGAACGCGTACGACCAGGATGACCTGCGCCTGCTCTCGATCATCGCCGACCTCGCCGCCGTCGGCATCGGTAACGTTATGCTCTATCAGCGGACCAAAGAACTCGCGATAACCGACGGATTGACCGGGCTCTACGTCCAGCGGTATTTTAAGGAACGCCTTGAGGCCGAGGTCAGGCGGGCGCTCTCCTCGGCGAAGAAATTTTCACTGCTCATGATCGATCTCGATCATTTTAAGGCCTGCAATGACACCTATGGGCATACCGCGGGAGATATTATACTCGTCAAAGTAGCGCAGCTGCTTCGTGAGACGATCGGCGGCGGGCACATCGACTGCCGGTACGGCGGCGAGGAGTTCTCCGCGTTCCTCTTTGAAACTGATCTTACTGAAGCGGTCAAGCTCGCGCAGGAGGTGCGCCGGGTCGTCGAGGAGCTCGCCCGTCGGGGCCTCTCCCAATTCCTTTAGGAGAGCTGAGCGGAGGAACCATGCAC
>JBAWYO010000222.1:0-2716 GCA_037143495.1 Candidatus Omnitrophota bacterium
GCGGGTGTCGATCGAGATCAATGGGGCTTGTTCGCCCGTCAGTTCGCAGCCTAGCGCCTCGATCACCGGCGTCACGCGCGCCAGTTCTTCTTCGAGCCCGACCGCATCCGCTCCGGGCCGCGTCGATTCGCCGCCCACGTCGATAATGTCCGCCCCGTCGCGCGCCATGGCCAGACCGTGTTCGATCGCCGCCTCGGCAGCACCGAACCGTCCACCATCGGAAAACGAATCCGGAGTCACGTTCAGGATCCCCATGATCAGAGGGCGGTCTCCGAATCGCACAACGAATACACTTTATTATGCCGCTATTCCTTCTTCTGCCGGGCGAGTTGGGCTTGCTCTTCTCTCTGCCGCTTCTCCAGCACGTTAATTATACTTTTAACACTCTTGATGGTCCGCTGCAGATCGCTCTTCTCTTTGGGGTCGTGCGTAATATCATGGAGGTACGTATATTCGACAAGCGCCTCACGGTATTTCTCCTGTTCCATGAAAGAATGCGCTTTATCCAATGCCTCCTGGCGCTGTGAAGATCTCACGACGATAAAGTCGTCTCCGTGCGCCGCTGCCGGGTCAGTCTCTTGCGCCAGGACACGCGTCGGTATGACATATATGATAGAGAATATAAAGAATAAAAAAAGGAGGGGTAGGAATAAACGGCAGGAAAGTTGATCGAATTTTTTAATGTGCTGCTGGGGTTTAGCTGTGATGACCTTTGTCTCCTATAAACGTTTATCTATAAACAGAGTGTCGGTTTTTAGAAAGCCCCTGTCACAAAACAGGAAGAAGCCATTAGGATAGAATAACACAGGAAATTCAATTGTCAATATTTTATTGCAGATTGGTGTCCGTGATCGCGCGCCGATGAGGCTCATGCGCCGTTCTCTGCGCTCTGCCGCCTTTAAGCATCTGCTGCGCATGGGTAATCGCTATGGCGCTCTCCTTCTCGCCGCTCATCATCTTGGCCATCTCGCGCACCCTGCCCACTTCATCGAGCGATTCTACGGCCGTCAGGGTCCGCGCGCCTTCAACGCGTTTGACCACTTTGAAGTGAGCGCCGGCATATCCGGCTATCTGCGGCAGATGCGTAATGAGGATCACCTGCCTCCCCTGCGAGAGCTCGCGCAGCTTGCGCCCGAGAATATCCCCCAGGCGCCCGCCGATCTGGGCGTCGATCTCGTCGAATATAAGGACCGGTATCGGATCGACGCTGATAAGCGCCTTCTTTAAGGCGAGCATCACGCGCGCGGCTTCTCCTGATGAAACGATCTCCGCGAGCGGCTTCATCTCTTCCCCCGCGTTCGGGCTGATATAGAAAGCAACATCATCATGGCCGCGCGCTCCGATATCCGCTTTACCGATACGGCACTCGAACCTGACATGGGCTATTCCCAGCTCCCGCAGCTCGGTCTCGATCGTCTTCTGGAGCGCCGCGGCGGTCTTTTTACGCTCTCTGGTGATGCGCGCGGCGATCGTCTCGAGCTCCGCTAAGCATTGCGCGATCTTTTTATGGACATCGGCATCGTTCTGGTCAAGATTTTCAAGGAACGTCAGCCGCGCCTTCGCTTCCCCATAGAGTTTTTTCGCGTCGTCCAGTGTGGGCCCGTACTTTCGCAGGATCTCATAATAAGCGTCATAGCGCGCGTTGATATCGCGCGCCTCATCAGGTTCGAAAGAGAGACCTTCAATATAGGAACGGAGTTCCGAGATGAGCCCGTCGGTCGAACTCTGGACGCCGCTGAGCGTTTCAGCAAAGGAGCGGGCGCCCTCATCAAGGGAACCCAGCGTCTTGAGCGGACCGAACGCCCGGCGCAGGGCCTCGGCGAGGCCGGTCTCGTCATGGTCAAGTATCTGGATGAGCTCGGAGGCAGCAGCGTAGAGTTTTTCGGCGTTATTCAGGCGCTTCTGCGTCTCCAGCAGTTCGTCGTATTTCTCCTGTTCAAGCGACACCCGCGAAAGCTCCCTGACCTGATGCGTGAGCAGATCAATGTCGCGCGCGCGGGAAGCCGCGCTGCTACGGATCTCATGAAGCTCTTTCTGCAACCCCTGATATCCGGCGTACATCACGCTGTACTCTTTCATGAGAGCGGCACTATCGCAAAGACTGTCCAGGATACCGATATGAGATGAGGAGGCGAGCAGCATCTGATGATCGTGCGGACCGTGGAGATCGACAAGATGATCGCCGAGTTCTTTGAGCTGGGCGACAGTAACGGCGCGGCCGTTGATCTTGACGCGCGCGCGCCCCTCGGGAAGATAGGCGCGGCTGATGATCAGCGTCGGATCACCGCCGCTCACATAATCGGCAAAGACCGGGTATGCCTTCAACAGCGCGCGCGGCAGATCGAAGGCAGCCTCGACAAGGCACTCACGCGACGGATCGCGGACCTGCGCTGCGTCGAGGCGTTCGCCGAGGCAGAATCGCAGCGCGTCGATCAGGATCGACTTGCCGGCGCCGGTCTCGCCCGTCAGGACATTCAAGCCGTCCTGAAATTCGACCGTCAGACGGTCGATGAGTCCAAAATTCTGTATGGTGAACTGCGTAAGCATAGTTGCGATGATCCCCGCGCCGCTACGTATGTGCGATGTACCCTTTCATAATAGCCCATCGGCCGAAATGGGTCCAGCGGTTTTTTAAGCATGCTCACAGTAGCACACACCCCCCCCCAACGAAGAACATTAAAGTCTCTCTTCCTGATCATTCTCTTGAGGGTATAAA
>JBAWYO010000223.1:0-2685 GCA_037143495.1 Candidatus Omnitrophota bacterium
CGCTTAAGATGTTCAATGAGTGAACCGAGACGATTTTGTTTATCGCCGCGCAGTCGCTGCAGGTCATTGATATTGTCGTAAACATGGTCCTGGCACTGAAATTTAAAATGCAGCGGCACCGGCCGCTTCTCTTCAATGACGACCTTAACCGACCGCTTGCGCAGGAAACTGATCCAGGCGGCGAATTCCTGGACGTTGGGTATGGTCGCGGAAAGCCCGAGTATGTTGATATGCTCCGGCATGAACATCAGTGACTCTTCCCAGACGGTGCCGCGCTCCGGGTTATCGATATAATGGATCTCATCGAAGATAACCCAGGAATACCGCGCAAGCCGTTCCGGCTCATCGAGCATCTTATTGCGCAGGATCTCGGTCGTCATGATGAGGACAGGCGCGTTCGGATTGATCGAGACGTCGCCGGTCACGATACCGATATGATCTTTATACTCCTGTTGAAAATCCCTGAATTTCTGGTTGGAGAGCGCCTTGATCGGGGCGGTATAAATAACGCCGACGTTCGTGTTCAGGCAGGTCTGGATGACATGCTCGGCTATCGCGGTCTTACCAGCGCCGGTCGGCGCCGAGACGATAACGGAAAACCCCTGGTCGATGTGGGCGATCGCTTCGCGCTGGAAGCGGTCGTAGATCATTGGGATCTTCTCTGATAGGTCCCCATAAGTTCCGCTTTTCCAATACTATGCCCGGTCATCGCTTTTTGGAGTGTCGGCAGGTCTATCCCCGCGGGAAGCAGCAGCATCGCGTCAAGAGCGTAGAGTTTAAAAAAATACCGGTGCGTACCGGACGGCGGATAGGGTCCGCGATATTTTGTGCCGCGCGAACTATTCATACCTTCGGTGCCAGGCACGCTCGCCTCATCAATACGAGACACCGGCACAATATCATAGACGACCCAGTGTACCCAGGTACCGCGAGGTGCGTCAGGATCATCGACGATTAATACCATCGACTTCGTCCCTTCGGGCCAGCGCGAGATCTCAAGAGGAGGATTAACATCGGCTCCTTCCCCCGTAAATCTTTCGGGTATCGATGCGCCATCCTCAAATGCCGGGCTCGTCAATCTCATCCTGCCCTCCCTCTCTGCGCCTTGCGCCGAATCTGCTCGCACGTGCACGCAACCGGCAACGACCGCACAGATAAGAAAAATCTTCCAGCTTATCCCGCCAGCACCGATCCCCATCTTATGACCCGAGCATTTTATCGAGTTCGGACGTCTGATGACGGTATGCCTTCAGCCCCTCGAGCGCCTGAGGGAGATCGCGGATGAGCATCTTAAAAGCCCGCCAAATCTCGCCGAGTTCGTTAAAAAAACTTTGCATCTTCCAGGATATCGACCGCATCTGAACGGGATGGGTCAACGCGAACATGATACCCGCCGCCAGAACAATGAACAAAAAAATATATTTGCCGGGGATCCCCCGTACCCGCCTGGTACAATACCGGCAGAATACAGCTTCATCCTGTATCTCTTCAGCGCAATAGCGGCACTTCTTCATACATGCAGCGTCTCCCGTTCTTCTGATACGATTATAACATAGGAGAGTGCGCGTTAAAAGAAAAACAGAGAACCTCTTTCGAGATTCTCTGTGTATGAAGAGTGCAAGGAACTACTCCCGGTCAAAACGGCCAAAAAACATCATCCTGGTTGGCAACAATAATATACCAGGCTGTCGGCGCCACCGCCTGCCAGGACTCAAAATAGTCACCGAAACCCGTCGTCCCCCTGTTCGTGGCCCACATGAACGCGCCCGTCGAAGCATTTAAAAGTTTCTCCGCCTCTGCCTTGCACGCGAGGTACGCTGTTGTATCGCCGGCGACCAGAAAAGCCATCGCCTCCTGCAGCGTGCCTTCGGTCCAAACGGTATCACGATCGGTATTTTCATCATAGCCGGTGACTGACTTTCCCTGGTACGTCTTGGTCGTCCCGGTATAGTCACGGACCCAGTACGCGCCATTTTTGAATGACTGGCCGAGTATCATACCTCCGAGCGCCTGGGTATCGGTGACGATCATCGTATCATTCTCACCGGTCAGGAAACGCGTTCCGTCCCAGCACTTGTTGAGGAGAAAATCATGTATTAACATTGCCTTCTGACCGTACGAGATCAGATTCTGAGCGGAACCGAGACTCCAGATCGCCGTAAATGCGGCCAGATTATTTTCGGTACTCTTCCAGGTCACGCCCGCCCGCCCGTAGATCCCGCCATCGAGCGCCTGTTGGGTCAAAATATAATCAGCGACGGTCCGCGCAAGAGCGTTGTATCGCGCATCATGGGTCTGCCGGTAATAGCGATTGATCGCCTGCACCAGATACGCGTTATGCCCTACCGCAAGGATCCCTAACGAAACGCCCGTGGTCGAGTTGTATAAATTAGAAAATCCGCCCTCCGAAAGCGGTCCTTTCTGTAAAAACGCGTCCAGTATCTTCCGCGCCGAAACATAATCGCCCGACGAGATGAACGCCATAGCGGCCATGGCATCATCGTAGGTATAAGAATATTCAACAGTATCCTCGACATATGAATCTATAAAACCGCTGGGTCGTATCTGATGGCGCAAAAAATCAAGACTGGATGACGTGCTTGTCTTTTTAAGTACACGTACCTTGCCTGCGTCAGCGGAGGTAACTCCGACGAGCAGTGACAAAGCAAGCATCAGTATAATAGC
>JBAWYO010000224.1:0-2663 GCA_037143495.1 Candidatus Omnitrophota bacterium
CCTTAATATATTCCTCGATAATGATGGTGTCAGAATACCGGAAGGCCTCGGCTGCGGCCGCAGCGAAGTCGCTTGCCGCGGATACGATCGATACCCCGATACTCGAACCCTCAAGCGGTGGCTTAACAACCAGCGGCAAAGAAAAGCCGGCGGTCTCCAGTTCGCCTACGCCGGCGGCGGTCTCCTGCCGTCGCAGGAGAAAACCGCGCGGTATCGCGATCCGGTTTTGCGCAAATATCTCTCTCGATACTATCTTATCAAGCGCCCGCTTCGAAGCTTCGGGCCCGGAGCCGGTGTACGGTATTCCCATCTCTTCAAGGACCGTCTGAACGGAGCCGTCTTCGCCGAATCTGCCATGCAGCGCGATAAAAGCGATATCGATCCCCGCCGCACGCACTTCGTCCCTGACATGCTCGCTTCCGGTGACATCGATAAGTACGGCATCGCACCCGGCGCTGATGAGCGCGCCGTGAACGGCGCTTCCCGAGAGCAGCGATATCTCACGCTCACTGGAGGGTCCGCCGGCCAGCACACCGATCCTCTCCCTTTTTGTACGGTTCGTCATCCGGGAATCCTTTCCTGGCACGCGCCCTGGTAATCGCGCGTATCGAGCACCTCAACTTCCAGCTCGAGAGCTATGTTGAAGCGGCGCGCCACTTCACCGCGCGCTATATCTATAAGACCGGTTACATCCTCATATGAAGCACCTGCCGCAGCTACAATAAAATTAGCGTGCTTCGGTGAGATCGTTGCGCCGCCCAGCGTGCGCCCTTTCAGGCCGCACTGTTCAATGAGCTGTCCCGCGGTCAATGATTGGCCGGCAGGATTCTTAAATATAGACCCGGCGCTCGGAAGGGCAAGCTCCTGTTTCATTTTCTTCTCTTCCAAAAACTTTTTGTACCTGCTGAGGAGCAGTACCGGGTCCTCAGCGCCACACAACGTAAACTCGACCTCAAGGACAACCATATCCCGTATCATTGAGCGCCGGTAGCCGAACTCCAATGCGTCGGCGTTCAGCCACCGTATATTCCCCGTAGAGTCATATACTTTTACGCGCCGTACATAGTTTGATATCCAGGGACCATGGAGTCCTGCGCCCGCGTTCATCTTGACGGCGCCGCCGACCGTTCCCGGAATGCCCGCCATGCTCTCGAGCCCTCCGTAACCGTGCCCCATCGCCGTCTGGATCAGTGTCTGCAAGCCGCAGCCGGCGCCGCCGAAGAGAACTCCGCCTTCCATTCTCGTCAGGGCATATTTTCCGCCCAGCGCAACCGCGATCATAGTAAGGCTCCCGCCCGCGATCAGCAGTTTACTTCCGCCGCCGAGCACAAAGACCGGTACCCCCTGCGCACGGGCGCTTCTGAAAACCTCGCGCAGCTCTTCTTCATCGGAGACTACCGCGAGAAGTCTGACGGAGCCGCCGATCCCGAAGGTCGTGTGCCGGGCAAGCGGCTCATCATACAACAATCTGTTTTTTGGCTTCAAGCGCTCGGACAAGTTCATCGGATAATTCCCCTATATCTCCCGCCCCTAACACCAGAACGATGTCCTGGGGGCGCACATTCTTCATCAAATACGGCAGGACCTCTTCTCTACCCAAGAGCCGCACCCGCTCCTGGCCGTTCTTAAGAACCTCGTCATAGATCATCGCGGTACTGACGCCATCGATCGGATCTTCCGCGGCGGAATAAAGATCAGTGAGGATAAGCTCATCGAGGCCCGCGAAACTCCTGCCGAATTCCTCGCGCAGAAGAACGGTCCGGGAATACCGGTGCGGCTGAAAGACCCCGACAATCCGGTGTCCGGGCCAGTTCCTGCAGGCAGCGATCGTGGCCGCGATCTCGGTCGGGTGGTGCGCGTAATCCTCGACGACCATAATTTCATCGACGCACCCTTTTACCTGAAACCTGCGTTTTGCCCCGCCATAGAGAGTGAGCGCTTTCCTGATCACGCCAATCTCGACGCCCAGCTCAACACCCAATGCTATCGCCGCCATGCTGTTATAGACATTATGCATGCCGGGAATGTGCAGCTCAAAAGCCCCCAGCGAACGACCCCGGTAGAGCGCTTCAAACGATGTGCGGAAGCGGTCCATGCTGATATTGACCGCGCGTATATCGATCCCGGCCGCCGTAATGCCATAGGTGAGGCGCCGCGGCGCGTACCCGGCCAACAACGCGGCTATGCGCGGGTCGTCGCCGCACGCGATCAGGCAGCCGTCGCCGCGAACATTATTCATGAACATCCGGTTCGCTTCAATAACGTGGTCGATATCACCATAATGATCGAGGTGTTCGCGATCTATGTTCGTCAAAATGCCGTACTTGGGTTTCAGCTTCAGGAATGTGCCGTCGCTCTCATCGGCCTCGCAGACAACGACATCGCCGTTACCGGCGCGCCAGTTGCCTTCAAAAAAATCAACTTCCCCGCCGATCACCACGGTCGGGTCGAGCCCTGCCATCGTCGCCAGTATCGCGCAGAGAGAGGTCGTTGTCGTTTTGCCGTGCGCGCCGGTTACCGCGACACCGTTAGCCGCGTTTACAAATCCCGCAACGATATCGGAGCGATGTACCAGCGGAATATTCCGCCGGCGGGCATTCACGAGCTCGGCATTAGACGCTTCTATGCTGGACGAATAGACGACAAGCTGGACATCAGGCGGG
>JBAWYO010000225.1:0-2584 GCA_037143495.1 Candidatus Omnitrophota bacterium
CGCGAGCACCATATAGATCAAGAGCAGCGTCAGGATGATCGTCGGAACGAACTGCTTCTGGCTTTCGACGAGCGTCTGATAATTCCCGCCGATCTTGTAAAAGTAATTCTCCGGGAATTTAATATCCTTAACCGCCTTTTTGATGTCAGCAACGGCTTTACCCAGCGATATCGTCCCCAGATTCGCGCTGACCTGAATGACGCGCGTCTTATCTTTGCGCCAGACCTCGCTGGGGCCAAGATCATATTTAAAATCGACGATCTGCCCTAAGTACACCTCATTTCCCTGCTTGTTCGGAATAAGTAAGCGGCGGACATCTTCGAACGTTTTGCGGAATTTTTCCTCAAGCCGGGCTATCGCCTCGACCTCCCTCCCTTTCGTATGGTAGAACGTCGCGCGCAATCCGCGCATCTGACCATGGACCGCCAGAGAAACTTCATTGACCGACAACCCGAAAGAAGCAGCTTTCTGTTTATTGACCTTAAGCCCCAGCTCGGGACGCCCCTCGCGCATCCTGATCTTGACGTCGCTCAAGCCTTTGACCGTATCCATCCTGCTCGCGATCGAGCTCGCCAGCTCGCGGAGCGTCTTATAGTCGTATCCGTAGATATCGATCACCAGCTCCTTTGAGCCCGCCTGCTGCGGTTCATCAAAATAAATGAACGGCTGCTGTGCATTCTCGTCCTGAGGGAAATAGATCTTTATCTTATCGGTCTCCTGGCGGATTGAATCGATGATCTGCTTGACGGGACGTTTGCGTTTGGTTGACGGAACCAACTTCACATAGACCTTTGACATCCAGGGTTCGACACGGCTTGAGGCGGTCTCGACCTCGGGGGTCTTGCGCAGGACCTCCTCAACCTTCTTTGAAGCGAGATCAGCTATCTCGAGCCGCGATCCGGTCGGGAGCCTGATGAATACCGTAAAATCGCTCTGCGATGTCGAGGCGATAAATTCTTTGTCGAACGTACCGAAAATGCACAACGCCCCGATAAATGACGCCAACGCGAAAAGAAGCAGCCCGTACCGGTAGCGCAACGCCCGCACGATCCAGGTCCGGTATACTTTATAGAGCCCGTTGATCCAATCGGCCGTTTTAGCGACCTGATTCATTTTGGACGCGATCAAGGGGACGATCGAGAGCGCGACGAAGAGCGAGGAGAGCAGCGAGAGCGTTACCGTTAAGGCAACCCCACCATAGAGGATCTTTGTCTCCTCGTTAACGAAGAGGACCGGCAGAAAAACGACGAGCGTCGTGATCGTCCCGGCAACAATGACGAGCGTCATCTCTTCGGAGGCCTTCTCCGCGATATCGCGGGGGGTCATCGGCCTGCCGTAATAGGTAAAGATATTCTCGAGAACAACGATCGAGTTGTCGACGAGCATCCCGATCCCCAGCGCGAGGCCGGTGAGTGTCATCGTGTTAAGCGTAACGCTGACGACACGGGAGAGGTTCATCATGTACATACAACCGAAGGTGACGAGGATCGATATCGGTATCGATATCGCGATGATCAGCACGAAACGCAGGTTTTTAAAGAGCGCGATCGCGACGATCGTTACCACGACGATCACCAGCAGGATCTTTGCCGGAGAAAAAAGAACGATCCCCATATACACAAAGAGCGGCAGGATCAGCTTACGCTTGATATCGGTCAGGAAGAGCAGGAGGATCAATATCGCGAGCAACGCCCCCTGCAGCATCGCGACATTGACGGTATCGATCGCCTTCTTGATATACTCGGCCTGGTCGTACGTCGTGAACATGTCGATGCCGGATGGCAGCAGCGGTTTCACCCGCTCAACCTGTTTTTTTAATCCTTCGACAACGGTGATCGCGTTGCCCGTCGATTCTTTCTGCACGTAGACGGAAACGATCGGTCGTTCGTTCATCCGCGCAAACCCGGTCGGCTCCAGGAATGAATCCTTAACCATCGCCACATCTTTAAGCTTGATCAGGGAACCGCCACCGGTCAACGCGACCGTCATATTTTTGATCTCTTCGACGCTCTGATATTCACCGAGCACGCGTACGATATACTTAAAATCCCTGGCTTTGTAGTCTCCCAACAACAAGTTGAGATTGTTACGCCCGATCGCCGAGAGCACGGTATCCATCGTAATGCCGTGCGCCTTGAGCCTCGTCTGATCGAGCTCGATCAGGATCTTGCGTTCCCTGCCCCCGCCTATCTCAACATTCGCTACCCCCAGAACCCGCCGCAGCGGCTCCTGCACCAGCTCTTCGACAACTTTCCTGATCCCTTCAGGGCTGTAGATCTTACTGGCGAAAGCCAGGATCATGCACGGGTAATCGTTATTATTATAATTGGCGATAACCGGCTTCTCGATCTCTTTCGGGAGCTTATTTTTGACCTTCGCGAACTTTTCGCGGACCTCCAGGCCGGCGAAATTCATATCGGTCCCCGGCTTGAAGCTCATGACAACCGTCGCTTCCCCTTCTTTTGAGATCGACATCAGCTCGGTCAGATTGCTAACGGTAGCAAGGGCTTCCTCGATCGGGCGGGATACCTGCATCTCAACTTCGGTCGGTGGGATCCCCCCTCTGATCGAAATAATAATACTG
>JBAWYO010000226.1:0-2562 GCA_037143495.1 Candidatus Omnitrophota bacterium
GTACTGGACGCTGACCTGAAGCGGTGCACCCTCTCCTCCCCGGAAACCGTCGCGACGCTCCAATTCTACAAAAAACTCTCCCAATTCTCCCTGATCGAACGGCAGGCGCAGGTAAATGAGCTCTTCGCGGAGGGAAAAGTCGGCATGCAGATATCGGGGTCCTGGAACCTGCGCCTGATACCGCAGCTCAACCCGCAGCTGCGCTTCGGCACCGCGCTGATGCCTAAGGCGCGCGCGAACGGCAGAAACCCCGACGCGTTCGCCGGCGGTGAACTCTTCGTGGTCACCAAACGCTCACATCACCCCGCAGAAGCGCTTAAGCTGATACATTTTCTGACCGCTCAGGAGAACGTCATGGAGATCGTCAGGTATCAGCAGAACGTCGTCCCTGCCCGCCGGGACACACTCCAGGAACCGTACTACGAACAATTTCCCGAACAGAAAGTATTTCTTCTCCAGCTGGCGAACGCGAGCCCCGCGCCGATCCACCCCCGCTGGAACGAATTACAGGAGCATATCACGCGACTGGTCGAAGAAGTTATCATGAATAACGCCGATCCCGCGAAAGCGGCCGCCGCGGCAACCGCGAAAATCGACGCGCTCATCAATGAAGACGTGGTTGCCGGCAAAATTCCTGGATCGCTGGTCAATATCTTCGTCTGCGCGATCGGGGCGCTCTTTCTGGCGATCCTCTTCCTGGCGGGGAGAGCCCGCTCCCGCCTGGCTAAAGATCACGCCGGGACTCGAATGAAGAATCGCGACTATTCGGCCTTCTTTTATCTCAGCCCCTGGTTCGCGATCTTCCTGGCATTCGGTCTCTATCCGCTGCTTTACTCGTTCGTTATCAGCCTGGCAAAATACGACATCCTCACCTCGCAGTTCGGGTTTGTCGGCATCAAGAATTACCTGACGGCGCTCGGCGACAAAGACTTCCGGCGCGCACTCTGGCATACGTTTGTATTCGCCGCGGGCACCGTCCCTTTTACCGCCGGGCTGTCGCTCTTCTGCGCGATACTGATCAACCGGAAAATACGCTTTAAACAGGTCTTCCAGGCGGGTCTTTTTTTACCCGTAACAACCTCCGTCGTTGTCATCGCGACGATCTTCACGTACATCTATTCGCCCAACGGCCTTGCCAATGCGCTCCTCGACCGGCTGGGGATCATGCACCCGCAGTCAAGCTGGCTCAATTGTCCGCGCAGCAGGTTCGGCATCAGCGTCTCGCTCATCAGTATCATGGCGATGAACATCTGGTCATCCTTCGGCTATTACACAATCCTCTTTTTGGCGGGGCTGCAGACGATCCCCGACAAGCTCTATGAGATGGCGAGCCTCGACGGCGCTACTGAGTGGCACAAATTCCGCTATATCACGTATCCTCAAATCAAGCCGACGCTCCTGTTGGTCGTCGTTATCAATACGATATATTCGCTGCAGGTCTTCCCCGAAATCTTTACAATGACGATGGGCGGACCGCTGGGTTCGACAACTACCGCGGTCTACTATCTCTATGAAACGGGCTTCCACCGGTTCGAGATGGGCCAGGCTTCGGCGATCGGTTACCTGCTGGCAATCATCATAGCCCTTTTCTCGATCGCTCAAATGAGCATTTTAAAGACTGCCGAAAGACCCGAAGAATGAAAAAGGAAAGCCTCTGGAACGCAACGGTCATCCTGATCCTGGCCTCGCTGGTCGCCATAACACTGACCCCGCTGGCGCTGATGTTCAGGACCTCGCTGAAACCAGCAGGAACACTGACGCGTAATTTCGGTGAGCTTAAGCTCACCGCTGAAACCGGTACCGGAAGCGTCGTCCGACTGCGTCTGGGCCAGGACCTGCGCAAATTCTCAACGCTTTCATTCCTGATCAGGGGGACACTCTACCGGGGAACATTCGAGGTCATATTTTATGATATGCAGGGCAATTGGTGCGCCGCGGATTCCTCCCCCTACCTTAAGGGCGGGATCGGAAACCAGTGGCGGCGTTTCACGCTGCCCCTGCAGAACCTTCCGATAGCGTCGATCAACCCGGGCTTTCCGGAGAAGATCGCTGAAGTGCTGATCGTCCGGGCACAAGATCCGGAGAATCCGATAACGCTCAAAGAGATCAAGCTCACGGCAAAAAAATTCTCCCTCGCGAATTACGCCGATGTTCTTATCAGCGCCTCGTTCGGCCGGTACCTCTTTAACAGCGCCCTCATCGCGATCATTATTACGCTTGGCAATCTCGTCTTCTGCACGCTCGCCGGCTACGCGTTCGCGCGAAAAGACTTTCCGTTCAAAAACCTGCTTTTCATGCTGATCCTCGCCAGCGTTATTATTCCCGCGCAGGTCCTCATTATACCGATCTTCCTGGTTATGGAGAACATCGGCTGGCTCAATTCGTATTTAGCGCTGATTATCCCTTCATTGGTACAACCCTTCGGCATATTCCTCATGAAACAGTACATATCGAGCCTACCAACCTCCTACGAGGACCAGGCGCGCGTTGACGGCGCCACGGAACGCCAGATCCTCTTCAAGATCATCTTTCCGCTCTCACGACCCGCGCTCGCGATTGTCG
>JBAWYO010000227.1:0-2551 GCA_037143495.1 Candidatus Omnitrophota bacterium
GGGATGTAACAGCGGGTGTTTATGATATTATCGACGCGATCAGCCAGGATGACCCGAAACGCGCGCTGGTGCTCGGCCTTGACCTCCCCAAGAGCGATCTCGGGAATATTATCGGGCTCTTCTGCTGGAATTTGCGTCGGCTGCTTATCGTGCGGGAATGTTTAAAAGAAGGCTGGCCGCCGGCAAAGATAGGGGAGCGTCTTGATCTTAGAAAGTTCCAGCTTGACCGGTTCATTCCGCAGGCGCAACGGCTGAGAAGTTCCTGGATAAAAAAGGCGTTGACCGACCTGGCTGCGCTGGACGCAAAAATGAAGACCAGCGGCCTCCAGGATACGATGATCGGCTGGGATATGCTGCTGGTCTCTTTAACCGCAGGTCCTAAAACCCCCAAAGCGGGGCTTTAGGCCTTTTGATCTACTTTTTTCAGGCGTTTCGCGAGACGGGAGACTTTCCGGGAAGCGGTATTCTTGTGAAGGATGCCTTTTGAGGCCGCTTTGCCGATATGGGAGATCAGGGCCTGAAAGGCTTCTTTCGCCTCTTCGCTCTTCTTCCCGTCAGCCGCGACGGTGAATTTTTTGGCAAGGGTCTTCAACTCAGAATTGATCCGTAAGTTCCGAAGATGTTTCTTCTTGTCTTTACGTACGCTCTTAAACGATGCTCTTTGTATTGGCATATTTTTCCTTTTCTTTGACGACAGTAGTAAAACTTATAGCATACGGGGTAGAGAATGTCAACAAATAAATCCATAGCCCGGTCGGCGGGCGTTATCGGGCTCGCCACAGCGCTCAGCAGGGTTCTCGGTTTTATACGGGATATTGTGATCGCCCGGTTCTTCGGGACCGGCATCTTCGCGCAGGCCTTTGTGGTCGCTTTCAGGATACCGAACCTGCTCAGGGACCTGGTCGGGGAAGGGGCGATGAACGCCGCTTTTGTGCCGGTTTTTACCGATGAGCTTACGAGCGAGGGTCGGGAGCGGTTCTTCAAGCTGGCGCAGGTTGTTCTGAATGTGCTCTTCTGGGTATTTATCCTGCTGACCGTTGCCGGTATTTTCGCGTCAGGGGCGATCATACGGCTCATCGCTCCCGGTTTTGCCGCCGATCCGCAGAAGTTCGCGATGACCGTTATGCTCACCCGGATCCTCTTTCCGTTTCTCCTGCTGGTTGGACTCTGGGCCTACGCGATGGGGGTACTGAATACGCTCGGGCATTTTGCGGCACCCGCCTTCGGATCGTGTGCGCTCAATCTCCTGATGATCATCTGCGCAGCGTGGTTCGGGGAGAATGTCTTCGGCCTGACCTCGGGCGTCCTCCTGGGGGGGCTGCTGCAGCTGGTTATGCAGCTGCCGCCGCTCTATATGCGCGGATGGCGTCCGCGCCTGACGCTTGAATTCTCGCATCCCAAGGCAAAGCGTATCGGTCTCCTTCTGGTGCCGCGGGGCCTGGGTGCCTGCGTTTACCAGGTCAATGTATTTGTCAGCACGATCCTGGCCTCGTTTTCACGGATAGCGGGCGAGGGGGCGGTTGCGGCGCTCTACTTCGCGAACAGGCTCTGGCAGCTTCCGCTGGCGGTGTTCGCGCTCGCGCTGGCGCAGGCGGCGCTGCCGTCGATGTCGCGCCAGGCGGCTTTAGGCGACCACGCGGGCTTCAAACGGACGATACTTTTCAGTTTACGTACGCTCTTTTTTCTTCTGGTTCCCGCGACGGTCGGGTTGATGGTCTTAAGCCTGCCGATCACCAGGATGCTCTTTCAGCGCGGTAAATTTACGGCGTATTCGACCGCGATCACGGCAAGCGCTCTTTTTTATTATGCGCTGGGACTCGTCGCCTGCGGGGCGACGAAGATCCTGGTCAACGCGTTCTACGCGCTCCAGGATACGGTTACCCCGCTCAAAGCGGCGGTGTTTTCGCTGGTCATCAATGTTCTCCTGAACCTGCTGCTGATGTGGCCGCTTAAGGCGGGAGGGCTTGCGCTCGCGACATCGCTGGCGATGGTCTTCAATTACGTTTTTCTCTACTATTATCTGCGTAAACGGATCGGGCGCATCGGGATCGGCGCCATCAAGGGATCGCTCCTGAAGATCTTTTTCGCCGCCGCGCTGATGGGCGTCGCCTGTCAGGTGATCACAGTCCGCGTTAACGCCATTGCCGGTATCTGTCTGGGGACCGCGGTCTATTTTGCCGCCTGCTTTCTTCTGAGGTGCGCCGAATTGAAAGAGCTCTCGTCATGGATCACCAGGAAAAAATAAAAGCTCTGCCGAATGCCCCCGGTGTGTATCTTATGAAGAACGCCGGGGGAGAGGTCATTTATGTCGGCAAAGCCACTTCATTAAAGAAGCGGGTTGCGAGTTATTTCCGCGGCACGCTCGTATCTGCCAGGCTCGATGCCCTCGTGAACGCCGTTGCCGACATAGAACATATCGTCACCGCCAATGAAGCTGACGCGCTTCTTCTGGAGAACGCGCTGATCAAATCAAAACAGCCGAAGTATAACGTGGCGTTGCGCGACGACAAGACGTACCTGTACCTGCGAATCGATCCGAGCGCGTCGTTCC
>JBAWYO010000228.1:0-2524 GCA_037143495.1 Candidatus Omnitrophota bacterium
AGCTTGAAGAGTTCGACGTTAATTTCATTTTGAACCTTATTGACATCGGGAATATACCGGGGCAGGTAGAGATGGTTTTGCAACGTTTGCATGGTGAGCGGCCGGCCTATGAACTGGCAGATCTTACCCGTTGCGTGGAACAGGTTCTACGCATTCATCGGCTGACAGCGCAGGCACGCAAGGAGAAGCGGGAGGCGCTCCTGGAGTGGTGCCGTAAAAATAAGAAAGAAAATTTACAGATCGTACAAGCCGAGATTTTCGTGGATCCTCGGGCTCGGGATGATCTGTTCCATATTATCAGAAGATCAGAAATGGGTATTTCGGTGAATACCAATGCTTTTTGGGCTGATTCGATCGAGCATGTCCGCGCGATGGGGGACGCGCTTCGCGCGGCTGCGGAAGAAAATACCTCCTTCGATAAGAAGCAAAGATCTTATTTGGTTAATCTGGATATCACGTTAAGTCCTTATCATCAGGAAGTCGTGGTAAGGAACGGAGCGCTGCGTGAACGCGTCGATGTCAGGAACATTGCCCGTGTATGTAGTGTTTTTGGATCGGAATATCCCATGATCAGAGTTTGGGTACATCGTACCGATGGTCCCGGCGTCAATCTGCTGACAGAGGAGTTCCAGGTGGAGATGGAAAGAATGGGATATTATATTGTTTATTATAAAGGCAGGGGTCCCAGGGTTTGTTCCATCAGGAAAAAAGGTGAATCGGCACTCTTTAAGAATATCGAACTTGACATGAATAAGCCCCCGCCGGTTGAGGGGGAGGGTTATAGCGAATTATTGGAACCGTTTGAGTATGAGGGGTCGAGCATAAGCGGCACCGATACCGTCGACGGAACGAACCGGCGAAATTATTTTGAACAACCGACCCTGACCGCGGAAGGCGGTTTTTCTGCCGGCGAAGACAGGTATGGGCAATACTGGATGGTCGACAACCTCAGATACCGGTCAGCCGGAGAGATCATGGAGTTTTCCGCCCGCGATCCGCTCCAGCGCGCTATAATCGACGATCGCGCGCATTTATTTCTGCTCGCCGAAGAGGTCGAACCCGGCCTGAGCGAGAAATTAAGCCGGGTGCAGGGGTCGTACGCCTTGACCCGGTTGTTGGAGAACGCACCGATGCGCCTCTATCTGACCCAGCGATTAATACAGGAAGAGACCGGCAAGCGGCGTTTTCGAGGACCGGTCATCCGCGCGGATATAGGGATTGGAGCTGATATCGGTGCCCTGCAACATGAGTACGAAATGAACAAGCGGCGTAACGGTCAGACGTATGATGATGTTTTGGCTGGGGGGTTGGCAATACCGGAAGGCCCTGTTGCGCCATCTCTCAGTGTCAGGGAGCATCGCGCGGTAACTGAAAATATATAGGAGAGGAATTTTTTGTTGTTAGATATTAAAAATTTAGCTAATTTAATTGTTTTCTGACTTCTATTTGCTATAATAAAAATATCTGACGTTTATGTCCAACACAGAGGAGAAGAAAGTCATGAAAGAGCACATCATCCGAGCCTCAAAATTATTGTTGGCGGTTACTTTCCTGCTGACCGCGATCGATCAGCGCTCCCTAACTCTTGCTTTTGATGCCGGTAGTCTCTCCTGGGCTTCGTTGCGTCCCATTTCCGCCGTCGATTCTCTGGCGGGCGGTCCTGCCCTGGCAGCAGCATCCGCGGCCACGATCGGATTACGGCCGCCGGCGATCGTCCAGCGCGAATATGACGGCGGATACCAGGTCTGGACGCTTGAGGATGAGAAGGGTAATACCTATAAAGTGACCGATTATGGCGCCAATACGGTCAGCCTTGTGGTCGATGGTCAGGAGCGGCTCTATCACGCTACTAATGGCGAGACCGTCTATGATCCCAAGACCAATCGTGCTGTTACCGGCGGCATGCCTTTTATGTTCCCCTGGACGAGTCGCGTCAAGAATGGGATTCTCACGTTGGCCAACGGGGAACCGGTCGATCTTAAGGAGTGCAAATTTTCACGGCAGGTCCCGGGCCAGGATGATATCAACAATGTTTTGCATGGCGCCACGGACAAGATCAAGTGGAAGCTTGTTAAAGGCAATAAGGGTAGCATTACACTGAGCGCGCGCCTGCGAGATGTTCCGATAGGGCCCATAACGTTGCCGAGCGGAAGAATAATAACGAATCTCGCGGATATATTCGGTGACGTCGAAGTCGAGATCACCTATTCGCTTGAGGATGGCTGTTTTAAACAGGATGTCCAGGTCACTAATCTGAGCAAGACCGACGTCGCCCAGTTGAGTTTCGGGTTTCACCCCTTCTATCGGCTTGATAAAAACTTTGCCGGATGGTATGGCCACGTCGATGCCGATAAATTCATCAAGGCCGACAAATTTCAAGTTCCTGAAAATATTCCCCCGCAGGATGTTGCTCTTGATTCGCGACTTGATCTTAGGGGCAAGCAGCCGCTCTTTACCGGTACGTACGAGAATGGGCTGACGGCGCTTTATGCGGGTGGTGAGGGCGAGCATACTGTTCTTTCAA
>JBAWYO010000229.1:0-2521 GCA_037143495.1 Candidatus Omnitrophota bacterium
CCCCCCGCACAATCGCTCGGGCGCTTGAGATGGCCGGCTTTAGCGGGATCCGCACTTTTCCGGGGGGGGCGACGCGGCCGCACAATCTGGCGCAAAGGATTATTTCTTTCAGCGCGGGCGCAGTCGCAGATTGTCTCTATGGCTTGAGCGGCGCAAGCTTTTTGCTTCCCGGTGTCAGCAAGACAACTAGCGCAATAAAAGCGGAGCTTCGCCATGCGTAAGAAAAGCGTCCTTGTTACGGACGGGATCTGGCGAAAATCGCTTGCGGTGGTGCGGGCGCTGGCTCGATCCGGCGTTAAGGTGGCGGTAGGGGAGCGCACCTGGATGACGCCGACACTTCTCTCCCGCCATGTCAGCGAGCGATATATCTATCCATCACCCGAAAATGATCCCGCCAGGTTCCTGCAGTGGCTTACCAGTGTTGTAAAGACGCATGAATACGATGTTCTGATGACGACCGAAGAAGCGACAGGTATGCTTGTAGCGCGGCATGCGGCAGAACTGTCTGAGCATATTCGAATACCGCTTCCCTCCTATGAAAAAATAATGTTCGCGCGGGATAAATTCAGGTTACTTACGCATGCGCACAAAAACGGAATTCCGTGCCCGGCTACCTCGATCGTAAATTCGCTCGGGGAGGGACGCGAAAAGATGGAGAAGCTATTATTTCCGATCGTCTTTAAACCGATCATCAGCGCAGGCGGCCACGGTATCCGGTATGTGTTTACGAAAGACGAATTTGACGCCCATTATAAAAGTATGCATGAAAGATATAAGACCTTTCTCATGCAAGATTATATTCCCGGCGAAGATTATTACGGTGTGTCGGTCATTTTTAACAGCCATAACCAGATGCGCAGCGCTTTTGTCCATAAAAAACTGCGACAGTTGCCGACCACCGGAGGGGTAAGCACCTGTGCGGTTTCAGTTAAATTCCCCCGGCTTGTGGAAATGGCAGAAGCTTTATTGACGTCGATCGGTTGGTATGGAAGCGCGAACGTCGAATTTAAGATCGACCGACGCGATAATACGCCAAAGCTTATGGAAGTTAATCCGCGGTTATGGGGGTCATTACAGTTGACTGTAGCATCCGGGATCAATATTCCCTTGATGTTGTACCAGCTCGCTATGGAGGGCGATGTAGCGCCAAAGTTTGACTACAAAACTGGGGTTAAGATGCACTGGTTTATGTATGGTGATTGGGTTCATTTTTTCGCGAATATCGTCGCTCAGAGGAAGATCGACATAGATGTCTTCAGATTGTTCGAAAAGAACACATGCCACACGACATGGCTTCTCTCTGATCCATTGCCTTTCTTCGGTTTGCCTTTATCGCTGCTCGACTATCTGACGAGTGACGAAATGAAAAAAAATCGTTTTAAATAATTATGCCAAACTCAGCGCCAGCGCGGAATATTTTGAATCATGCCTGGGTTTACCGGATATCGCTCACGGTAGCTCAGGTACTGCCGCTGTGCGTCATGCGTTTTATTACGAGGATAATAGCCATAGCATGGCATGCGCTCGATACCAGCACGCGCCAGCAGGTTATGGGCAACCTTTCGCGCGTTATTGGCAACGATCCGGCCCTGTTGCATAAAACCTCGCGCGAGCTTTTTATTAACTATGGGACCTATCTGGCGGATTGGGCGAAGTTTATTACGCTGGATTCATCCGGCGTTTTTTCTTTCTTTGAGAATATCCAGGGTTTTGATATTTTTGGCGAGGTCTGTGGTAAGGGCAAAGGGGTCATTATTTTGTCGGCGCACCTGGGGAATTGGGAGCTGGGCGGACTGGTATTTACACATTCTGGAGTTCCATTTAATATCATTACCGCGAAGGATACCGTTGAAAGGATCGCGCAAGTTCGCACGCGCGTGCGGGCACTCCACAACATAAAAACCATTACGATTGATGAGGATCCGTTCTTTTTTATTGATATTGTGAATGCGCTCAAGCGCAACGAGGTTGTTGCGATGCTGGTCGATAGATATGAGAAGCATAACGGGGTTCTTGTTAATTTTTTAGGAGGCACGGCATATTTTCCGCGTGGTCCTGTTCTATTGGCCAAGGCGACCGGCGCTTCGATTTGCCCGGCTTTTACGGTCTTAGGGCCGCGCAATAAGTATCTGTCGGCTTTGGGCGCTCCTATACCGATGGAATGGGGTGATGATACGGAAAAGGATATTTATCGCAATGTCAGCAGGATAGCCTCTGTTTTTGAGGGGTATATACGCTTGTATCCGAATCAATGGTTTAATTTTTCAGCACTTTAGGCAAAAAAATATCATGAAACGACGTGTCGTCATTACTGGTATGGGGATCGTGACCTCCCTGGGGGTTGGCGTGCAGGTGACCGCGGCCGCTCTCAAGGAAGGCAGGCCGGCGATCGGCACCATTGCGTCTTTTGACCCCTCGCCTCATAAAACGAAACGGGGCGGGGAAGTAGGCGCGCAGGCGCTTGACTGCATGGACGGGCGCGATCCGCGCCGCTGCCTGGATCGTTCGTCCCGGTTGCTTT
>JBAWYO010000230.1:0-2520 GCA_037143495.1 Candidatus Omnitrophota bacterium
GATATCACCGTGATCCCATGCTGTGTTGATAACAAAAGATTCGATCGCGACAGCGGATCAGCAGGAATGCTGCGGGAAAAATATAAGCTTTCCGGGAAATTCGTTTTTTTATATATCGGGTCCGTGGGTACCTGGTACCTGCTCGATGAGATGCTCGATTTTTTTATCGCTGCCAGGAATGCGATCAGGAGCGCTCATTTTCTGGTATTGACGCATATTGATCAGGAGATGGTCAGGAGAGCGTGTGAGCGCAAGCATATTTCTCCTGATGAGGTAACTGTTTCCTGCGCGCCATTTCAGGAGATGCCCGCGCATATCGCGATGGCGGATGCCGGGATCTTCTTTATAAAGCCGTGCTTCTCGAAAAGGTCATCCTGTCCGACTAAATATGCAGAATATTTAGCGTGCGGCCTGCCGGTGGTTATCAATGCCGGCATTGGCGATACGGATACCATCGTGCGTGATCGCGGGCTGGGAGTGGTGGTCGATGGTTTCGACAAAAGCCATTATGACGCGGCCGTGCACCAGCTCGTCGGCCTCATGAAAGACTCGCCGGCCATCTCCGCTCGATGCAGGAGAGCGGCGCAGGAGCTCTTCTCTCTGGAAGACGGTGTTAACAAGTACTTTAATGTTTATAGGAGCCTACCGTGCAATTAAAAACTATCGTTACCGGCGCTCATGGGATGCTTGCGGACGCGCTCTGCCCTCTCCTGGTAAAGAGAGGGTATGCTGTCAGCGCTACCGATATTGTCACGACCGATACCATTTCTTTACTGGATGTACGGGATCAAGACGCGGTCGCCGCATGCATTGAAAAGAGTGGCGCTGATATTGTCTTTCATCTTGCGGCGGAGACTAATGTCGATAGGTGTGAGCTCGAAAAGGAGCACGCTAACGCGACGAACGCGCGGGGGACCGAGAATATCGCGCGTGCCTGTAAGGAACGCGATATACCGATGGTCTATATAAGCACCGGCGCGGTCTTCGACGGCGAGAAAGCGGGGGGGTATACTGAGCTTGACACGCCCAACCCGATCAGCGTCTATGGCAGGAGCAAACTGTTGGGTGAGGATGCCGTCCGGGCGCTCCTGACCAAGTATTATATTATACGCGCCGGATGGATGATCGGCGGATACGAGAAGGATAAGAAATTCGTCTGGAAGATGGTCCAGCTGATGCGGACCAAGAAAGAGATCCCGGTTGTTATTGACAAGGCGGGTAGCCCGACGTTTACCGTTGATTTCGCCCAGGGTATTCTTGCTATTGTCGGGGCCGGAAAATATGGTACCTATCATTGCGTTAACAAAGGCATCTGTACGCGCTATGATATAGCGGTAAAGATTCGTGAGTACCTCGGCAAAGAAGACGTAGTTTTGAAACCGGTCACCTCCGATGCGTTTCCGCTCCCGGCGCCCCGCGGCAAGTCTGAAGCGTTGATCAATCATAATCTTTCACGCCTGGATATTCATAGTATGCGCCCCTGGCAGACAGCGTTGAAAGAGTATATCGATAACCTGAAGGGATAGGCATGAAAGTACTTTTTATTGAGCCGCACCCGATAGAAGGACCGAGCAGCCGCTATCGGGTCGAACAATATATACCGTATGTGCGCACGAGCGGGATCACCTGTATTGTGCGGCCGTTCGTTTCCACCGCCTTCTACAAGCTTCTGTACGTCAAAGGGCACCATGCGCGCAAGATACTTTATTTTATCCAGAGCAGTATAAAAAGATTTTTTGATCTATTTACCGCTCTGGGATGTGACGTCATCTTTCTTCACCTTGAAGCATTTCCGTTGGGGCCGCCTGTTTTTGAATGGATATTGGCGCGTCTCGGAAAAAAGATCATCTATGATCTCGACGACGCTATCTATCTGGGCAGGACCAGCCCGGCTAATGCCTTCATGAAACGCCTGAAATGGCCCTCCAAGGTCGTTACGATACTCAAGCTTAGTAAGCACATCATAACCTGCAATGAGTATCTCGCTGATTTCGCGCGACAATACAATAAGAATGTTACGGTGATCTATACCTGTGTCGATACCGATCAATTTAAGCCGGTTCGGGACAAAGGCATGAACAATGGGATCACCATTGGGTGGATGGGTAGCCACAGCACCGCGGTTTATCTGGAGCCGCTTAAGCCGGTCTTTCGCCGGCTCCGGGAGCGATTCGACTTCAATGTCAGGTTGATAGGGGTGGGGGAATATCGTTTTGATGATGCTGGTGCCCGGGTCGACCGCATACCATGGAGGCTTGACACTGAGATACAGGAGCTGCAGCGGTTTACGATCGGTGTTTATCCACTCCCGGCGGATACCTGGACGCTCGGCAAGACCGGTTTTAAAACGATCCAGTATATGAGTGTCGGAATTCCGTGTGTGGTTTCGGCGGTCGGCTCGAATCGCGGTATTGTCAGGGATGGGGATAATGGTTTCTTCGCAACCAGCGAGGAAGAATGGGTCGCTAAGCTCTCGGCGCTTATGAGTGATGAAAAATTAAGGCGGGATGTGGGAGAGGC
>JBAWYO010000231.1:0-2496 GCA_037143495.1 Candidatus Omnitrophota bacterium
TACTACTCCGGCGCGAAGTCAACCAGCACGACCGCAACCAGCAAGTGGGGCGGCTGGGATCCGATGTATCGCGGGAAATTCGATTCAGCGATCCGCGAGTTCCAGAACGTCTACTACGCGACCGCGCAGCGTGAAGCTAACGCCGCGAGCACGGTTATCGACCAGGATTCAGGCGCCTCCAACGAGCAGCAGTTCATCATCATGGGCAGCGTCAAGCCGATGAACTCGGTTAAGCTCGACGGCAGATACGCTTGGTTCCGCGCCGCGCAGAAGATCACGACAGCTAGCGGCACAAGATCGAAAGATCTGGGCAGCGAGCTTGATCTGACGCTCACCTACGACTATACCGAAGATGTCTCGTTCGGTCTTCTCGCAGGGTGGTTCTTCCCTGGCAAATATTGGATCTCCGGCCAGGATGACATAGCGACGGACATCGTTGGAACGGTAAAAGTAGCGTTCTAACGCTGTTAATCTGTTGCAGTACACCCGCCCCTCTGATATAATCAGAGGGGCGGGTTTTTTATCCCTCCGATAATCCTATGACGAAACCACTCTCGATCGCATTTGTCTGGCATATGCACCAGCCGTATTATAAGGATACGGTCAGCGGGGAGATCTCGCTGCCCTGGGTGCGTCTTCATGGTATCAAGGATTATTTTCCTATGGCCGATCTTTTACGGTCATATCCGAAGATCCGCCAGACCTTTAATCTTGTCCCGTCACTTATTGACCAGATAGAGGATTATACCGCCGGCGAGCTGCCGAAAGAACGCTTTCTTGAGCTTTCCCTCAAGGCCGCTGACGCGCTTACCGGTGATGAGAAGAAATTCATTCTTCTTAATTTTTTTATGGCAAACTGGGATAACATGATCCTGCCGTTTCCGCGGTATCACGAGCTTCTCTTAAAACGCGGCAGGTTCGTCAGTCCCGCGATCCTCGACCGCATCATCGGTACGTTTAAGCCACAGGACTTTCTTGATATCCAGGCTCTCTTTAACCTCTGCTGGTTCGATCCTCATTACCGTGATCAGGATGCTGACCTGCGCGTCCTGGCTCAAAAAGGAGGCCGCTTTACAGAAGCTGAGAAAGCGCTTATTATTGGCAAACAGATCGACCTTATCAAAAGGATCATCCCGACGTACCGGGAGCTTCAGGAGAGCTCACAGATAGAGGTTTCCGTATCGCCTTATTATCATCCGATATTGCCGCTGCTCTGTAATACCGACGCCGCGAAGACCGCGTTGCCGAATGAGCGCCTGCCGCAGAAACGGTTCGCGTACCCTGAGGACGCTTCCTGGCAGATCGCCGCCGCGGTCAAAAAATACAAAAGTGTTTTTGGCGTCGCTCCGCGCGGGATGTGGCCCTCCGAGGGATCAGTCAGCGAGGATATGCTGCCGATCGTCATGGAGCACGGCATCCGCTGGATCGCGACCGATGAGGAGATCCTCTTAAAGTCACTGCGCACGGCACGCAGCGCGGAAACGCTCTATATGCCGTATCTGTTGACGCGTGACGGGCGCGATCTCAATATCATTTTCAGGGACCATAATCTTTCCGACCTGATAGGTTTTACCTATCAGAATATTCCCGCCGCCGCGGCGGTCAATGATTTTGTCGGTCATCTCCACCGGATCCGTGAGGCGCTCGCGACTAAAGAGGGTGATCACCTGGTCTCGATCATTCTTGATGGTGAGAACGCCTGGGAATATTATCCCAATAACGGCAGGGATTTTTTATCGCTTCTCTACCAGCGCTTGAGCGAGGATGCAGCTGATCTCAAAACGACGACCGTCTCTGATTTTGTCCGGGAACATCCGCCGCGCGCCCAGATCAGCTGGCTCTACCCCGGTTCATGGATCGGGGGAAGCTATTCGACCTGGATATGCCAGGAGGAGAAGAATCTTTCGTGGGATCATCTGACGACTGCCCGGGGAGATCTTCTCGGCGCCCAGAAGAGCCACCCCGAATTGGCCGGATCTAAAAAACTGGAAAACGCCTGGCGAGAGCTCTATATGGCTGAGGGGAGTGATTGGAATTGGTGGTACGGACCGATCAATAATTCCTCCTGCGACGAAGAGTTTGACCGGCTCTATCGCAAGCATCTGACCAATATATATACGATGTTGTCGATGGCGCCACCCGCCTCGCTCTCGGTCCCGATCATGACACGCAGCGCGAAGCCGCTGCGCTCCGCCCGCGGGTTGATACGCCCGCAGATCGACGGTCTCGATACGACCTATTACGAGTGGATCGAGTCCGCCTGCTACGAGGTCGGCACCAGGGGCGGTACGATGCAACGGGCGCAGTCTATTATCAGCGAGATCTGCTGCGGCTTTGATCTGAAGAACCTCTATGTTAAGGTAGCCCTGAAGTTGCCCGAGATCCTGGAACCGCGGAAAAAAGATATTAAACTGGTCATCGTCAAAATGGAGCCGGGGGAATATCGCATAGAAATACCGGTCTTTGATACCGGTAAGCAGCTTAAAGGGTATATTT
>JBAWYO010000232.1:0-2472 GCA_037143495.1 Candidatus Omnitrophota bacterium
TCCGTATACATCGCCGATCATGACCGAGCTGGGCGGTATCGTTAAATATGAAGACCTTAAGGAAGAGGTAACGATGCGCGAGGAACTCGACGTGTCGACCGGCCTTATCAACAAGGTCATCATGGAATCCAAGGGCGACCTCCATCCGCAGCTCGTCATCATGAATAAAGAGAAAGAAGTGCTGGCGATCTATCCGATCCCGACCGGCGCTCATATTGTTGTTGATGATAACCAGGAAGTGCGCGCCGGTGATGTTCTCGCGAAAACACCGCGCGTGGTAACCAAGACAAAAGATATCACCGGAGGTCTGCCGCGTGTTGCCGAGCTCTTCGAGGCGCGCCGGCCGAAGGATCCCGCGATCATCAGCGAAATCGACGGCATGGTCGAGTTCGGCGAGGCGAAAAAAGGACAACGGCGGGTCATTGTCAAAGCGGCGACCGGCATGAAGAAAGAGTATCTTATTCCGCACGGCAAACATTTGAACGTCTATAAGGGCGACCATGTTTTTGCCGGACAGCAGATCGTTGATGGTCCCGTCGTTCTGCAGGACATCCTGCGCGTCAGCGGCGAAAAGAAACTGCAGGAGTATCTGGTTAATGAGGTCCAGGAAGTGTACCGGCTGCAGGGCGTCACGATCAATGATAAACACATCGAAGTCATTGTCAGGCAGATGCTTAAAAAGGTCAAGGTAGAGGACCCCGGCGATACCGAGTTCCTGGTCGGGCAGCAGGTCGATAAGATCATATTCCATAACGAAAATCAACGCGTTCTCAAGAAGAAAGACCGGCCAGCGTCGGCGACGCCGCTGCTGCTGGGGGTCACGAAAGCTTCGCTCTCGACCGAGAGTTTTATTTCGGCGGCGAGCTTCCAGGAAACGACGCGCGTCCTGACGGATGCCGCGGCGAGCGGAAAGAAAGATTATCTTATCGGTCTCAAAGAGAACGTTATTATGGGGCACCTGATCCCCGCCGGTACCGGGTTCAAGGTCCATAGCGAGATAGAAACGGTTTATAACGCGCAGCCGACCGCTGAACAGCTGGCGGAAGCGCAGAAGATACTGGCGGCCGAAGTAAAAATCGTTCAACCTATACAGGACTCAGAAGGGCCGGAGCCGAAAGAAGAAAAAGAAAAAGGAAAGAAAAAGAAGAAAGACTAATATGCCGACAATCAATCAACTCGTAAGAATGGGTAGGGAAGAAGTACGCTATAAATCAAAATCTCCTGCGCTGATGAAATGTCCGCAGCGCAGAGGTGTATGCCTCCAGGTCAAAACGCAGACGCCGAAGAAACCGAATTCCGCATTGCGTAAAGTCGCGCGTGTGAGACTGACCGGCGGGATCGAAGTGACCGCGTATATCCCGGGGGTCGGACATAACCTGCAGGAACATTCGATCGTGCTCGTACGAGGCGGCAGGGTTAAGGATCTTCCCGGAGTTCGATATCACATCGTCCGCGGAACGCTTGATTCACAGGGCGTTCAGGACAGGAAGAAATCACGTTCGAAGTATGGCGCAAAGAGACCGAAGAAATAAAGGGCGCCGCAATACGATCAATCTGAGGATGAAATAATGAGAAGAAGACGCGCACAAAAAAGAGATGTACTGCCCGATCCGAGATTTAACAATAAGAATATTTCCAAGTTCGTGAACATGGTGATGTGGTGCGGTAAGAAAGCGACCGCCGAGCGTTCGGTCTATAACGCGCTGGAGAAAGCCACCGCCAAGGTTCCCGAGAAGGACGCGCTGAAGTTGTTCCAGAAGGCGCTCGATAATGTCCGTCCGTTACTTGAGCTTAAACCCCGCAGGGTCGGCGGCGCCACCTATCAGGTGCCGATCGAAGTGCGCAGCGACCGCGGTATCAGCATCGCGATGCGGTGGATACGTAACGCTGCCCGGGTTAAAAAAGGGCAGCCGATCGAAGATAAGCTCGCGGAAGAATTCGTCGCCGCTTTTAAGGGCGAAGGCGCAGCTATGAAGAAACGCGAAGAAACGCATAAGATGGCGGAAGCCAATAAAGCTTTCGCGCATTTCAGGTGGTAATAGACGCAGACCGGTTCTGTACGCGCCGGTTCTCTACCAGAGCAGGATCGTAGAAAGGACCATGGAAAAGAAGGATTATACACTCAGGGAAACGCGGAATATAGGGATCATCGCGCACATCGACGCCGGAAAAACGACGACGACCGAGCGGATCCTTTTCTATACGGGCAGGACCCATAAGATCGGTACCGTCGATGAAGGTAATACGGTCATGGATTGGATGGAGCAGGAGCAGGAGCGCGGCATTACGATCACCTCCGCGACGACCGCCTGTTCCTGGCGCGATCACCGCATTAATATCATCGATACCCCGGGGCACGTCGATTTCACGGCTGAAGTCGAGCGTTCGCTGAAAGTACTTGACGGCGGCGTCGTCGTATTCTGCGCCGTCGGCGGTGTTGAGCCCCAGAGCGAGACCGTGTGGCGCCAGGCC
>JBAWYO010000233.1:0-2444 GCA_037143495.1 Candidatus Omnitrophota bacterium
GACTTATTGGATATACATACACATAACCGACCGGTTTTTCCCCGCTCTCCCGGTCTTCATACAACCAGTAAAAGTTGTATTTATCCAATCGATACCCTGATAGATGCAGGGAGCGTTCACCGTTGATAGCGATTCTCTCACCGGGATCAGTCAAGCCAAGCGGCGCCACTAACCGCATCGCAAGAAGATCGGGGCTGACATGACGGTTAAGCGCATTATGAAACCGGGTAAAAACATCTTCCCTGCTGACAATTGATGTTATATTGCCGATAGCTTCAAAAACAGTCTCTCTATAGCGCGAATTGAATTCATCACTCGCTATCGCATCCGCTATAACATGGGCGAACGACTCGACATACTCCGGTATCCAAACACATACCATCACTATATAGTTGATATTTTTGTGGCTCACGCCGCATCGTTTTGACTTGTCGATCGCCCACTCAAGCAAGTATTTCGCCACAATAAGGCGCTCTTCTTCCGTATGAAGAGAGCTGGCCATCTCCATTAACGGCGCGGTGGGGTTCCCGGCCCAGAGAGGCTTGACCGACACTTCGTGGAGCGCCGCAGTCAGGCGCCGACGGATATCATCTGACAACACGAACGCGTCTCCTTCTGCCCGATCCAAGTTTGAGCGCGGACGTAACCATGACTCACCCGTAACAGGCTCATTCCAGGCATCGCCGGATCGTTGCAAGAAAAGGAAAATGATGGCTATCAGCCCTAAAAGCTTTAATTGTCGCTTAATCATATAAGCTTATCTTGATCCCCTTCTTAAACCTACGCCACGATCAACCGTTTATCCAGTATCAGTATACACGAAACATCTTTTTTATTCAAATAATATTATTTAACTTTTTTAAATATAAACAATTTGTACTAGGCTCTCTGAACCCATCTTCCTCATTTCAAAGACTTCGCAGGTGAGAAACGTATCGTTCTATGAAAATAAATAAAGCCCTGCGGTTTTTACCGTAGGGCTTCTCGTTAAGACTGTCTCCCCCGATTAACGGAAGTAAAGAAGCCTCCCTTGCAGCATCAATGACCGCAAAGGAGGCTTAAAGGAAAACGCTGTATAAAATCGTCTTAAAGCACTACACCTATCTTATTTGAACCCGGACCCTCTACTCCTTTAGAATTGACGGCGGTAACATAAAAATTATACGTGACACCCCTACTTGCGCCGATGATGATGACGGTGATCGATGTCGTTGCCGGGACGTTTCCCAGTTTAGAATAACCGCCGTTGCCTATCGAATAGTAAATATTATTTCTGGTAATATTCGGGCTCACTGATTGTTTCCACTGCAGGGCGAATGCCGGCATCTTCATATAGGTTGTTGCGGATCCGGTAAGATTAGTCGGCGCCGCTACACTCGATACGGAGGCCGACGGTGTAGCGCTGACCACCGTTGAATTCGATCCTTGTCCGGCCGCGTTCACCCCCGCGACAGCATAATAATACGTTGTGCCGTTAGCGAGTGAGGTATTGGTATAGGTGGTGGCGGTGATGCCGGTAAAAACGGTCGGGTTCGCCAGACTGCTGCTGGCGGACCTGGTTACGACATATGAGGTTGCCCCGGTGACGGCGGTCCAGGATAAAGATACCTGGGCGTTACCCGCGGTCACACTGGTGATCGTCGGCGCGGAAGGAGGCAGATCTATTGCGAACCCGTTAACCAGGCCGTTGTACAGATTAAGCCCGTTAAAAGATCCGAGCCCGGTAGCGTCGTCGAAATTCAAGGCCGCCGGATAATATTTATTATTACCCGTCGTTATATCATGAAAATACCCCGTGTAATTGGAAGTCTGCGCCAGTTGATACAATGCCGGGTTAACGAAACCGATGGGGCCTTTCGAACCGAGCCCCTCGTTGACACAAGCGGTGAACGCAGCCCAGATAGGCGCGGATATACTGGAACCGTAATAGCCGCCCCAGGTACCATTAATATAAAATGCGTAGGGGGTTGCCGCATCAGCCGTTAACGCGACATCGGGAAGGTTACGTTTTGTCGTGGAGACCTTGGCCGTCTTCGCGGCCGCTACTGCGAGCGGTGCCTGATACGAGGGAATCGCCAAATATGCGCTGACACCCCCGCCGCCGTACACGGAAGCTGTTTCGCTGACATAGGAGCTATTAGCGCCCATAGTCAATTTACTGATCCCGACCGCGGTGACATACGGCTGGCACGCAGGTTCATCGACGGCCAATGTCGTTCCGCCGCCGTTGTAGGCGCCGTTATCGCCGGAGGCAACAAATACCGCCTGCCCCTGGGTCGCCATCTGCTGAAAAATATTGTAATCAAACGCCCGTGTCGGGGAATCCTGCTCCGTCATGCCCCATGAACAGCTGACGATCTTTGCCGTGTTGTCCGCGGCGATCCTGGTCCACTCATTGATCCATGATTGAGTGCTGTTAGGCGCTTCATATACACAAATAGAGG
>JBAWYO010000234.1:0-2444 GCA_037143495.1 Candidatus Omnitrophota bacterium
CCTCTGCAGAGCGGCGATGATGATATTTTGCGGCGCATGAAGAGAAAGATGACCGCCGGTCTTTTCTCCCGGTTAGTCGCGCGGTCCCGCGAGGTGATGCCCGCGGTAGCTTTTTCGACGGATATCATCGTAGGATTTCCCGGGGAGACCGAGCGGCAGTTCGAGAATACCCTCACTCTCGTCGAGGCGACGCGGCCGGCAAAAGCGCATATCTTCCCGTTCTCATTGCGGCAGGGGACGGCCGCGGAGGCATTCTCAGGCGAATGTCTCTCCGATGCTGTAGTGCGCTCGCGCGTGGCCAGGCTCCGGGCTTTGACCGATGGTTTTGAAAGGGCGTATCGCGCGTCGCTGGCGGGAGAGCGGGTTACCCTGCTCATCGAGATGCAGCGTGAACGGAAAACGGGGATGCTGACGGGACTTACGGATACCTACATCAAAGTTCTTTGCCAGGGGGACGATACCCTTAAAGGATCCCTTGTTGAAGCGACCCTGACCCATTCGACGGCGCCCCTGCAACTTCGTTTACCGTCGGATTCCGCGTAAGAGCCACCCCTGTGCGTGAGCCGCAGGGTTGACAAAATCAGATCCATATGATATACTTGCGGCACTTTAGAAAGGGTTGATAACTTTGACAGAGCTCTTCCAGAGATTCAATTGGATAGATCTATTAGTTGTAATTGTATTGATCAGAAGTAGTTACGTAGGCTTTACGCAGGGCTTCAGCTGGGAGTTTTTCAGGTTGACCGGCATGATCGGTGCCGTGATCGGCACGATCTACTTTTATGAGTATGGAGCTCGGCTTATAAGCGACTACATTCCGGTCGTCTATCCCATTTCCGACCTGCTCAGCTTTACTCTCTTCTATATCGTTATACTCGTCGTGGTCAAAATCCTCAACCTTTTTATCGACAGGATCATAAAACTTGAAGTTTTTTCCGCGCTCGAAAAAATGGGCGGTCTGCTCTTTGGCGCTCTCAGGGGTATTATTTTTCTTAGCCTCTTCCTGATAACGCTCTGGTATATTCCTATCCCGTATTTCGGCAGATCGATACAGGAAAGGTCGTTCTCGGGGGTCGCGATCGCGCGTGTGGCGCCGTTCATCTATGAGAAGACCGCCGGTATATTTCCCGGTCTGCGGAGTCACCAGCGCGGAGAAGCTCTGCTCAGGATCGTCAGCACGGATGCCCGCTCCGCAGCGCCGCTTGAACGTACCGTCGCTCCGCGAAAAAAGAAGAACCGATAAAAAAGGAGTTTCAATGAAATTAAAGGACGTATACGACCTTCTCATTAAAAAAGGCATCGAGGCGGATCCGCGCGGCGTCGAGCTGGTTAAGCGGTCGCTTCACCGGACCAATGTCGAGTATGGCAAACTGAGCGAGAAGGATAAGAAAGAATTCGATCTTGAAACGCTCACCAATCCGTATGCGGACACGAGGATCCTGTATGGCGATCCCAAGCGTGAGATAAAAAAAATACTGGTCGGTATCGACATGGAGACCGCGGAGCTGGTGATGGCCGATCGTCTCAATGAACGCAAGGCACATATCGATCTGGTTATGGCGCATCATCCGGAAGGGATGGCGCTTGCCGGACTCTATCAGGTCATGAATATCCAGACCGATATTCTCAACAGGGCCGGTGTCTCGATCACGGTCGCTGAAGGCATTATGCGGGAGCGGATCACCGAAGTAGAACGGGGGCTTTCGCCGATCAATCATACCCGCAGCGTCGATGCCGCGCGCCTTTTCGATATACCGTTCTTATGCTGCCACACGCCGGCGGATAACTGCGTAGCGACCTATCTCACCCGGTTGACGGAGAAGAAGGGTTGCGAAAGTGTCGGCGATATCATGGATATCCTCCGGGAGATCCCCGAATACCGTGACGCGGCCGCGCAGAAGGCTCCCCCTAAGATCATTAAGGGGGATCGCGCCGCGCGCTCCGGAAAGATTTTCGTCGATATGACCGGCGGCACCGAAGGGTCAAAAGATATGTTCACGAAGCTGGTAGACGCCGGCGTCGGCACGCTCATTTGTATGCACCTGAGCGAGCGCCACTTCGAGAAGGCAAAAACCGAGCTGATGAATATCGTTGTTGCCGGGCATATCGCCAGCGACAATCTGGGCGTGAACCTGATACTCGACGAGATCCAGAAGAAAGAAAAGATCTCGATCGTTCCCTGTTCAGGATTCAGGCGTTTCGAGCGATAACGCATACCTCCTTAAGGCGAGTGCAGCGATGGCGGCTATACCGGAACATATCATCGATCAGGTCCGCGACCGGGTCGATATCGTCGAAGTGGTCGGCAGTTATATCCCCCTGAAGAAGGCGGGGAGGAACTTTAAAGCTCCCTGTCCTTTCCACCATGAGAAATCGCCGTCGTTCATGGTGAGCCAGGATAAGCAGATATTCCACTGCTTCGGCTGCGGCGTCGGCGGCAATGT
>JBAWYO010000235.1:0-2405 GCA_037143495.1 Candidatus Omnitrophota bacterium
GAAATTCTGCTGGTGCTGGGCACAAGTTCATCCGAAACCGCCTTGCCTGGCATGATTCGTAAAATGCGTGGCCTCGGTTGTCACGAATCAACGGTCGGGCTGGTGATTCCGACGGGCTACAGCTTCAACCTCGACGGGACAAACATTTACATGGCGATGGCGGCGATTTTCCTGGCGCAGGCCACGAATACCCCCTTGGGACTTCACAACCAGATTGCATTGCTGGTGGTGGCAATGATTTCGTCCAAGGGGGCCAGCGGCGTGACGGGCGCGGGGCGCAAGGCGGATATCGGTCTGGTCTTCGGCGAGGTGAATGAAAGCCTTAAGGCCTACCGGGTCAATGAACATCAGCATAGCCCTGAAATAACACAGCAGCTTTCGCGGATAGCGCAGGAAGACGTGAACATTGTGTTCGTGCCCCACCTGGTGCCGCTCAACCGGGGGATCCTGTCAACGCTGTATGTGAAGATGAGAACCTCAATGAGCACCGCCGATGTTGTCGCCCTTTATCAGAAAACATACGCGCAGGAACCGTTTGTGCGCGTTCTCGACGCGGGAAAACTCCCGCAGTTAAAGGATGTCCGGGGGACCAATTTCTGCCAGATCGGCATCAAAGCGGACCCGAAAAAGAACGCGTGCGTCATTGTTTCGATCATTGACAACCTGACGAAAGGCGCGGCGGGACAGGCGGTACAGAATATGAACATTATGCACGGGTTTGACGAAAGGGACGGATTACTGCTATGAAGATCGTTAAGGGCGGCATTCATGCCGCGCAGGGTTTTTTGAGCGCGTCCGCGCGCGCCGGCCTTAAAACAAAAGGCGATGATATCGGGTTGATCTATTCAAAGACTCCGGCTGTTTCCGACGGCGTTTTTACACAGAACCAGGTCCAGGCGGCGCCGGTTATTATTTCAAAAGCGCATCTTAAGCAGGACCTCATGTCGCAGGCGATCGTTGTTAACAGCGGGTGCGCGAACTGCTGCACCGGCGAAAAGGGTTTGAAGGACGCTCACCGCATCGCCGAGCTCGTCGCGAAAGCTCTCGCGATAAAAAAGGAGGACGTGCTGCTTGCCTCCACGGGAATTATCGGGCAGCCGCTCGACATGGCGAAGATCGAGAAGGCTATCCCGCAGCTCATCAAGGCGATGAGCGATGACGGGTCGTTGCGGCTGGCAAAAACGATCATGACGACCGATACCGTGCCGAAAGAGTATGCGGTCCGCGTCTCGATCGGCGGAAAAGAGGTCTCGATCGGCGGCATCGCCAAAGGCGCCGGCATGATCCATCCGAACATGGCGACGATGCTGTGCTTCCTGACGACCGATGTGTATATTACGCGCCGCGCGCTAAAGCGCGCGCTTGAGAGCGCGGTCGACCGTTCATTTAACGCGATAACTATCGACGGCGATATGTCGACAAACGATTCTGTTTTTGTTATGGCCAACGGCGCCGCGGCGAACCGCCTGCTCGACAAGAATGACCCTGATTATCGTGTTTTTACCGAAGCGCTCGAGCACGTGACGCGGGAGCTTGCGAAGATGCTGGTCAGGGACGGAGAAGGCGCGACGAAGTTCGTCGAAATCATCATAAAGAACTGCCCGTCATACTGGCAGGGGGTCAAGATCGGTAAAAAAGTCGCCTCCTCTAATCTTCTCAAGACCGCGATCTACGGTTGTGATCCGAATTGGGGCAGGATCGTTGCAAGTCTCGGGGCGAGCGGGGTCAGGCTGCACGGCAATAAGTTTGACGTTTATCTCGGCAAGAAGCTCGTCGTTAAGGACGGAGCCGCTACCTTTGTTAAAAAAGATCACTTAGCGAAAGCTTTTGCCGGTAAGGAGATCGCCATTACGATCGATCTTAAGCAGGGTTCCGATGAGGCGCGGGTCTGGACCTGTGATCTCACCGAAGAATATATCAAGATCAACGCGGAATACGAAACATAAAGCAGCGAGGCTACCGCCATGGACGCGATAAAAAAATCAGAAGTTCTCATAGAAGCCCTGCCGTACATCAAGCGGTTCGCGGGTAAAGTCGTGGTCATTAAGCACGGGGGGTCAACCCTCGGCGATAAGAAGGCGACGCGCGCGATACTTGAGGATATTGTTTTTATGTCATACGCCGGGATGAAGCCCGTCCTGGTGCATGGCGGCGGACCGGCGATCAGCAAAGCGATGAAAAAACTCGGGAGAGAGCCCCGCTTCATTAATGGCCAGCGGGTCACCGATCGTGAAACGATCCATCTGGTAGATCGCGCGCTTTCAGACGTGAATCATTACCTTGTCGCCGAAATAAAAAAACTTGGCGGGAAGGCGTACGGGCTCAGCGGCCGGGACAGCGGTATTATCACGGCGCGTAAGCGTCGCGCCGTGATAATACCGCTGTCCCGGCCGCTGAGCCCGTAC
>JBAWYO010000236.1:0-2405 GCA_037143495.1 Candidatus Omnitrophota bacterium
CCCCCGAGAAGAATCCTGGCTTCGCGTAAACCGTTGTCGACCCGGTATCAGAATACGATAACTGGAGCTTTCCTCCGTCAGATTCCCCGATCTTCCCATAGAGATTAATGTTATCGGAAAGCCCAAATGTCAGCTTCCCATACACCTGATTCGTATTATTCATACTGAATTCGGTCAGCGTCCCTGATTTTGTTATCTGCCGTTGGAAGATAGAATTATCTTCGAGGCTGAAGGTCACCTTATGCCTGCCAACCGGCGTTATTGAATCACCGATACTTGCCGCAAACGTCTGGCCTGCGCAGGTGAACAATGCCACTATAATAAGGAAAATAAAACTATTTTTTTTCATATTTTTTCTATATGTGCACCTGTCTATTTATAACATAAGAACTTGTTATATTCAAGCTAAAATTAACTGAATTTTATTCCCACTAACCCTGAGCAGCGACCCGCACCTATATCACCGATCCAGTCGTTCTTTTCCGGATGCTTGCGGCAGGTGATATTTTTGCAATGATCTCGGAACCCACCAGTCGTTAAAATTATAGCCAATACCGCTCGCCGCAGGTTTTACCCCCTGAAAACGCTTATGAAGGATCAGCAGTCGATCTGGCACATAGAGAAACATGTACGGTTGGTCCTCATAGATCAGGCGATGAACCCGGTGATAGCAGTCGGCGCGTTCCTTCTGATCGAACGATCTGCGTCCGAGCGTGAGCAGGCGGTCCACTTCATCATTATGGTACCCGACAAAATTGAACTGGCCTTCCCCGGTCCTCGATGAATGCCATATGTCATAATTGTCCGGGTCGCGCCCGAGCCCCCACCCCAGAAGGACCGCTTCAAATTTTCTCTTATTGATACATTCGGTGACGAAGACCGACCACTCGACGACCCTGATCGTCACTTTAACGCCGACATCTTTAAGGCGCCGCTGAATGATCTCAGCTACTTTAACGCGTTCGTCGCTGCCCTGGTTCGTGGTTATCGTGAATTCAAAGCGACGGCCGTCCTTTACCCTCCACCCTTCACGGTCGCGCGTGCGCCACCCCGCCTCATCGAGCAGCGCGCAGGCCCGGTGCGGATCAAACTCCGCCGCGTTCACCGATCGGTCATAGGCCCATGAATCCGGGATGAACGGGCCAGTCGCCGGCTCTCCGAAGCCGGAGAGCACTATCCTAACGATCTCCTTCTTATCAACCGCGCCATTGAGCGCCTGGCGCACCCGCCGGTCCTTGAACCGTTCATCGATAAGGTTATAGCCGAGATACGTATATCCAAAGCTTGGTAGCCGGTACTTTTGGTAGTACCGCGCGAAGAACGGCGTATCAGTCTGGCGCGAGAACTGCAGCGGCGAGAGCGGCGCCATGTCGATCCCCCCCGTCTGAAGCTCAAGGAAGATCGTCGCTTCGTCGGGGATAACGCGGTACAGATACCGGTCAATAAAAGGTCTTCGGTCAAAATAGTCTTTATTTGCGACGAGCTCGATCTTCTCCTGCGTCTTCCATCTCCTGAAACGGTATGGTCCTGTCCCGACCGGGGCGCGGGAGAAAGCGGTCTTATTCAGATCCTCTTTTTCCAGGAGATGACGCGGCATGATCCACATCGACCAGCTCGCGAGCGCCGGGGAAAAAGGCTCTTTATAGAGAACGCTGACGGTATGGTCATCAAGAACAATAAACTCTTTGACGCGTTCAAAATCACCCGCGTACGGCGTTCTCACCAGAGGATCGGTCAGCCGCTTAAAGGTATATTCGACATCGCGCGCGGTAAAAGGATGTCCGTCATGCCAGCGGACATCGGGACGCAGGTGGAAGATGATCTTCAACCCGTCAGGCGATACGCTCCATTCCCGCGCGAGATCCCCGACGATATTAAGATCTTTGTCATACTTTACGAGGCCATTAAAGATCATGCCGACAATATCCTGCGATGAACTGTCGGAGGCGAGTATCGGGACTAACGTGCGGGCGTCGCCGATCGAGCCGACGACCATCGCGTCGCCGCAGACAGGCTTGACCTCGACATCCGTCGTAGCCGTCGTGGGCGATGAAGCGGCCTGCGCCGGCAGACGCGCAAAAAGAGAGAGCGCCAGTACTAGAAACGAGGCCGGTATCAGTTTCAATACCGGCCTCGCCATGAACATGCGACTACCTGTCATCATTTACACGCTGCCTGTCGGCATTATTGCTTCTGCGCGGGAACCGCCGCCGGGGTTGCCGCCGAAGTCGCAGGAGCGGGCGCTGCCGCCGCTGGTGACGCGGGTTTTCCCGCGGTGACCGGCGCTGCTTCTTTTTTGGTGTCAACCGTTGCGGCTGTGGTCTTGCCCTGATCCTTCTTAACAATATCTTCCGCCGCCGCCCGGACGCGCTCACGGTCCATCAATGAACGCGAACGTTTTGTCG
>JBAWYO010000237.1:0-2381 GCA_037143495.1 Candidatus Omnitrophota bacterium
GGGTGGGGCGGTGCGTGGGAAAATCGGTCAGTGATCGACAGTCGACAGCTGACAGCAGGACAATTTTTCTGTCAATATTCGACGAATGTTAGTCTGTTGCGCGCGAGATCTTATATCGAGAGGGAGGTTTTAACCCTCGATCAGATCGAAGAAATGCAAGGGCGACTGAATGGTTCTATCGGGTTCAGGCGTGAATGTCTGGGGCTGATGAGGGAGCGCGTGACCGCGCTTGGACAGGTAGTCCAGGATTTGCCGATAGAACAACACTTAGGGGCTTTTTTTACCGGAACGATCGCAGCGCAGATCGGGCAGATGGGTCGCGATGCGGGCGGGAGCGGTCAGGGGAGGCTCGATCTGACGGCATATCAGGATATCAGGAGCGCTCACCTGCGCCTTCTTGAGGAGATGGACCATATCGAGCGAGATGTGTATCGTGCGGGGATCGACAGCTGGACGGGTGAAGAGCTGCTCTTAAAGACAAAGATCTCCGTCTATTCAGCGATCGTCGCGCGGTATCTTATGTTTCTCGATCAGCAGCGCATATCCAGAAGATACGATGCCCGGGGACTCTCCGCTGTTTTTGCTGTGCATAGAGCCGCGTTGGAACTCGTCTATATACGCGACGAGCTCTTTTATCGCTCGCTTTGTCTGGCCGATGGAACTGATTTTCAGGGAGTTTCAACGGATACGGTGGAGGTGCGCAGCAAATTAATGGAGAGGCCTCACCGGCAGATCGATGTCGTACAAGATCTGGATCTGGGCACGGTAAGCGAAACCCTGGTCGAGCATCTTCTGGAGTCTTTGAGCAGAACAGGCACCGGTGCGGTAACGCCGCGAAACGCGATTACGTATTTGCGAAGCATGTTTCTATTAGCGGAGGGCATGCAGTGGCTGCGAGAATCGTGCCATCTCTGTCTGCCCGACGAGCATGTGCGTTTGCGGCGGAGTTCGCTCTATATGCTCTTTTATGTGTTTAATGAGGGGCTTAAGAATGCGCTGGCAAATTTTATGACGGAATCCGCGGCGGGCAACCGGGAGGCGCCGGATATAGAGATACGGCTTTCTTCAGTTGGCAGTAACGCTGAAGTGCGGTTCTCGAATAATCAGTGCTCGGCACCGGTTGATCCGGATACGCTCAGGAGGATCTTTATACCGGGATTTACGAGCAGGGGGGCGGAACAGCGGAACCGGTTGACCGACAGTGAAACGCGCGCAGCGGTCTACGGGGGGCTTGGTTTCGGCCTGTCGAAGATCTACTATATGGTGCATGAGGTCCTCGGTGGCGACGTACGCGTTTATGCCCGCGGCAGCGACGGGAGAACCTATTGTGTTGAACCCCGCTTGGGTCTGGCCCAAGTGACCGAAGCCGATCCCGCAGAGGTGCCGTATGACGGCGGTACCGGTTTCGTTCTTGTCGTTACGCTGCCGGGCGCCTATACGGTCCCGGCGATACAAGGTCATATGAGAAGCGATCAATTGAGCGGAGTTTAACAAGGTTTTCATTAAACAGAGATTGGTTTCGAGATGCTACAGGCCGCATTTTGGTCTTCAGCGGTAAAGCTCGCCGTAATGATCACGGTTCGTCTATATTGACACATCTCCTATAAGATGATAAAATTATAACCTACTATATAGGGGCACATATGGCTAACGTTGATTTCAGCAAGGTCAGGTCTTATTCGATCAATAAGCGCTCAAGCAAGGTCAATGTCTCTGAATTTGCCAAGAGCGCTAAAAAGAGAGAATCATTCAGCTCTTTTTATGATAGCTTGCCGGATATTCTTGCGGTCAAAAGCCTGAAAGCCGTCGTCGACGCGATCGCCAACGCGCACCGGCGCGGCCGCATGGTCCTCGTGATGATGGGGGCCCACGTGATCAAGTGCGGGCTTTCACCGCTTATCATCGACCTCATGGAGAAGGGTGTCGTCAAGGCGGTCGCCGTTAACGGTGCCGGGGTCATCCATGACACCGAAATAGCGATGGCGGGGGTGACGAGCGAAGACGTCGGTGCCGGGATCCTTGATGGGTCTTTCGGTATGGCGCGCGAGACCGCCGAATTCATCAACGGGGCGGTCAATACCGGCTGTCTTCTGGGGTTCGGGATCGGCGAAGTCGTCGGTAAAAGGATCATCGAGGCGCGCTTTAAGAACGAACGCCTGAGCATTCTCGCGGCGGGGCGCCGGCTGAAAGTTCCCGTGACCGCGCACGTCGCGATCGGTACCGATATTATCCATCAGCACCCGTCGGCCGACGGGGCAGCGATCGGCGAGGGTTCGATGAACGATTTTAAGAGCCTTACCGCGTCGGTCTGCGGGCTCGGCAGCGGAGGCGTGGTCCTTAATTTCGGTTCGGCCGTTATCATGCCGGAAGTATTCCTGAAG
>JBAWYO010000238.1:0-2320 GCA_037143495.1 Candidatus Omnitrophota bacterium
AAATAGGCCAGCCTTCCATCGGGCTCGCGTAACTGAATTTAGCTTTCACGAAATTCCAGTCGTCCGGAAAATAAACCTTTGCACCCTTCGCCTCAGCCGCCGCCTTGATCCCGCTGTTCTCATAACACCGTTGTGGCGAGTTACAGGTCACGTCAAAGACGTTGACGCGCTTGGCGCCGGCTTCAAAGGCGAGCTCTACCAGGGCCGCGACAACGAACGGATTTGTATTCCCCGCCTGCTCCGGCGTCCGGTCCCAACCGATATTCGGTTTCACGACGACAATATCGCCCTTCTTAACGAAGCGCTTCATCCCGCCGATGGCATCGATCGCTTTGCGGGTCATGCGGTACGGATCGCTGCCCTGCGCGACCACGATATCCTTATCGGTCTTTATGCTCTTTTTTACCCGCGGCGACGCCGTATCCTGCGCGGAGAAGACGGGTCGGCTGAATAATCCTCCCGCCGCAAACGCCGCGGCGCCGGAGAGACAGAACTTAAGGAATGCCTGGCGGGATATCTTCTTCTGGAGGGGGTTATCGTTATTCATGGACTCTCATCCTTATATGGTGCCTTCGCGGATCCCTGATGCGATCCTAAACTATACAAAGACATTATATTCATATGGTAATTTTATAGCAAGCCTTTTGGAACAAAAACCAGAATCATTACAAACTGTTTGAACACGTGTAAATACATTGCAGAACCTCGAGTTCATAGGCATCAAACCATACGAGCTCACACCGGTCGCAGGTATCAACGTCGACAGGATATCCAAGCGAATAAAACCCGCGCCTCATGGGTTCACCGCAGATAGGACATTTCAATTGATAGACGATGTGAACGGGAACCTTCTCCAAGATATCCCGCGTGTATTTACGCGTAACCGCTCTGGCCAGTTGCTTGATCTCTTCGGGGAAAACGCCATCCTCCCTGATCAAGAGCCGCATCACAACAGAGCGCGGCACAAGATGCCCCTTACACAAGAAGCAACTACGAAGATGCGTACCCTTATACGATGCTTCTTCCAGCAGCTGATCGCAGACAGGGCAAATCCATCCCCCGCCGGTCAGGGGCTTTATCACGGAGTTCTCCGGAGTGAGTAGCCGGTTGAGAAATTTATTTTTGGCAACGCGCGTAACGCCATCAGTCGAGCGTTGATATACCCAGGATGTCGGGCGGATACCTGAGGTAAGCAACTCGTCAGCGGTATATGGCCCCCTCCATGTCCTCTCAGCAAAAATAAACCATTCCCGCGGCATTACGCCCGGTTCGTCGGGACGCTTTTCTTCTTGTGGCGAAGCCACGGAAACCGTACGAATATTATCTTCGAGCGCAGCAACATCTGCATGCGCCATCGCCAGGAGAGCGTCAATACGTTTTGTAAGCGGCGGATGCGTACCGAAAAGATCAGCGAAGAAACCCTCGGATTCCTCCAGGGAGATATCGCCGGGGGCAACAATAAAGAGCGGCGAAAGCTCGTCAGCGATGATTCCGGAACCCCGCCAGGTACGACCGATCGAATAGAGCGCTTCGGCAAGAGCGAGAGGATCGCGCGTAAACCGGACCGCCGTTGCATCAGCGCGATATTCCATTTCCCGGGAAAGGAATAGAAACAGCAGGCGATTGATCTTACTGGCGACAAAAACGACCGCGGAGATCACGCACGCATAGAAGAAAAGCGGTATGGAGCGCGTTACCATAAACGCGCGCCCCAATTTACTAAAGACTGCTGAATATACCCCGAAGAGCGAACAGATAATTGTCGTTACCAGCGTATCTCGTGAAACAATGTGAGCCGCTTCATGAGCCACAACCGCTTCCAGCTGAGCCCTGCTCAATTTCCAAAGCGCGCCCTCCGTCACGCCAATGACCGCGTCGCCATTAAGATCGGAAAGCGCGAACGCATTAGACGCCGCAGCCGGTATCACGTACGCGCGCATCGGAATAGAACCGGCAGCGAGACCGATCTCTTCGACGACATCCTTAAAAACGGTATGATATGAATCGTTCGGGTCCGGTGTCGAAGCGCCGAGAGCGACAACGATCTTTCTCGTCATATTCATCGTCGAGATATTCCAGTGAATCAATGCAATCATAAGTGCGAGAACCGCGACGATAATCTCCAATGATACCAACTCTGAAGAAACGCCCCGGCCGGAGCCCGGTGCATGGAACGGTATTAAAGGCGAAAAGATGATGGCCCGGGCAATAACCCAGGCCATCTGGGCAACAATAAAATAAAAAACGACCAGAGAGACAAAAATACCGTTGATCATTCTGGTCGTGCGCTGCTCAATTGCCGGAAACGTACCTGCTGGAT
>JBAWYO010000239.1:0-2274 GCA_037143495.1 Candidatus Omnitrophota bacterium
AGATGATCTTATTCATACCCCACGCTCCTGGTGGCTATCAGGTTGGCTCCGGTCCCGAGCAGGTTGGCGACGATACTATCGCCGGCGGCAACGGGGCGCTCCAACCGCACACGACGCACCGCCTCCATCGCTTCAACAAGCTTCCCCTTCGGTATCGGCTGGTCGGTCCGCACCGGGACCATCTTGATGGAGAGACCAACGGCAGAAACGGTCGAGGTCAGTATCCGGACCGGCCGCTCTATCTCCGCGGCGGCATAACGCGCGCCCTTCGGACACTGGTTCCCCTCGACCTTGATGACCCTGCAGTTCTCGATATCGACCGAAAGCGCACAGCCGCGGGGGCATTCTATGCAGATCAATTTCTTATTCATATAAGCACTTTCGAGTCACTAGACACCAGTCACTAGGTATGCTGCCGCCATGCGCCCCGCAAGCTCGCTGTCTTTAGTGACAGCGTCAGCGAGATCGTAGACCTTGAACGCGTTACCACACGCGAAAACACCCGGCAAAGAGGTCATGTTCACACTCTCGCCGACAGGTGAATTCGTTTGCCGGTCGATCGCGGCGCCGGCCCCCTCAAGCAGCTCGTTCTCGGGGATAAGGCCGACCGACATCAGGATCGTATCGCAGACAATGTCAAATCGGGATCCCGGGATCTCGCGCGTGCCTTCATCAACTCTGACAACCTCGACCTTTTCAACGCGGTCTTTGCCGCAGATACGGGCGACTTTGTGATTGAAATACAGGGGAATGTTAAAATCCTCTACGCATTGGACGATATTGCGCGCCAGTCCCCTGCTCTCGTTGCGGATCTCGAGGATCGCCTTGACCCGCGCGCCCTCGAGCGTCAAGCGCCGCGCCATGATAAGCCCGATATCCCCGGAACCGACGATCACGACTTCCCGGCCCGGCAGCAACCCTTCGCTGTTGATCAATTTTTGCGCGAGCCCCGCCGAGAAAATGCCCGCCGGACGATCCCCCGCGATATGCACCATCTCGCGCGTCTTTTCGCGGCACCCGGTCGCCATGATAACAGCACGCGCCTTGATCGTCTCGAGCGCGCCGGGCCTGATGATGGTCAGGTGGCGGTCCCCGGTGAGTTTGACTACGAACGTCTTGAGTCGCAGCTCGATCGACGCGCAGGAGCGCACCAGCCGTATGAAGCGCTCGGCATATTCGGGTCCGGTCAGGACTTCCTTGAACTGCGTCAATCCGAACCCGGTATGAACGCACTGATTGAGAATGCCCCCCGGATGCTGGTCGCGCTCAAGGAGCAGGATATCGCGCACACCGGCCTCATGCGCGGCAAGCGCCGCCGCAAGGCCCGCGGGACCCGCCCCGACGATAACAAGGTCACGTTCTCTCATGTGCTATCCGATACCATACGGTTAACCACACAAAATATGCCATAAGAACCGCTGTTTCCAGCCAAAAAAATTCGGTTCCCCTGCTGGTCGATACTGCGCTGAAATCTGTCCCAAGGTTTATTACGCATAAACCAGCGATCCCTCCAATACCAGCTAAAAGAATATATTTTACCGGCTTCAGATTATTATTTTTTACACTTTCCCATCCTGAACAGAAAAACATCGCCCATCCAAATGACAGCAATGATATGATCCTGTCCTGGTACACATGTGAAGAAACGTTGAAATAGACGAACAAAAAGGGTTCCTTGATTCCAAGCATATGCGCCGTGGAAACACAGAGAAAATATACCGCGCCCCCCAAGAGCGACCATCGTAAGACCCTTCGCGCTCTATCTATTTTTTTTCTCTCGTCTTCCATTTTTACCATGTCGCCCGTACCCGCGGTATGTTACTAAGGCATATTTAAAAGCATCTTGATATTTTTTTAAATGTCCGGGCCCATACGCGTACAACGGACATGAACAGTACTCAAACGGGCACGTGACATCGCTATCGTTAAAAGCGATCCCGGTATAGATATTGCCCATGTTTTTGAAGAGATAATAGCAGGGCTGCACCTCACCTCCGGGAAAGACAATGCCGATATTGCGACCCGCATTGCACCTCTTTCCCTTCGGATGGAAGGAGTTCACCGGCACATTCAACATATTGCCGTCTGCCGCTTTTTCCTGCGCGATCTGGAATACTTCACGCTCCCGGCCGGTATAGCTGTCGGGATATGCTTTCCCGTGGTATTTACACCTGAAAATATCGCACAGCACATCAATTCCACGACCACCAAGAATATGCCGGTATTTTTCTATGTCACGCGCCAACCCCGGATACGCCACGATCCGTGCGGAGA
>JBAWYO010000240.1:0-2273 GCA_037143495.1 Candidatus Omnitrophota bacterium
GGCCGATTCGAGCGGTTTATCGAGTTTGTCCGCGCTAATGACCTTTACCTGGTCGGGATCGCGATCATCGCCGCCGTACTCTATTTTGTTTTTCTACGCACATGAATGCAGCCGCGATAAAAAAAATACTCAGCCTGGTCAGCACGAAGAAGATGAGCGCCCATGAGGCGTTCGCCGCCTTGCGCGACCTGCCGTATAAAGACCTCGGGTTCGCGAAGCTCGACAGCCACCGGACGCTCCGCCGGGGGTTTCCGGAGGTGATCTATTGCGAGCGTAAAACGCAGGAACAGATCCGCGGTATTGTTAACCATATCATCGGCGTGAAGGGGCCGCTCCTGCTGACCCGCGCCAGCCATGCGTGTTATCAGGACCTGGTCAAAACATATCCACAACTCTCATATAATCCGCTCGCAAAAGCCATCTTCGTAACGAGGAAGAAAAAAAGCAACCGTTTGCCGCGATCAGGCTATGTCGTGGTCATGACCGCCGGGACGAGCGATATTCCGGTCGCGGAAGAGGCGCGGGTAACTCTCGAAAGCGCCGCGATCCCGGTCCGCGTTCTTTATGACGTCGGCGTGGCGGGTATTCACCGGCTCTTTGACCATCGGCTCATCCTTGAAAAAGCTGATGTGATCATCGTCGCCGCGGGCATGGAAGGCGCCTTGGCGAGCGTTGTTTCGGGGCTGGTCTCCAAACCGGTCATCGCGGTGCCGACAAGCGTCGGTTACGGCGCAAGTTTTAAAGGTATTACGGCGCTTCTTGCTATGCTTAATTCCTGCTCACCCGGCGTCGTCGTTGTCAATATCGATAACGGTTTTGGCGCCGGCTATTTCGCGTCGCTGATATCGCGCCGGCAGCGTGCGCGCTCCGACAAGAAGGGGGCGGCATGAAGATAGCCTGTTTTGATTGCGCCAGCGGCATCAGTGGTGACATGACCGTGGGGGCTTTTATCGATGCGGGCCTCTCCATCGCGACGCTCAGGAAACGCCTGCGTTTGCTGGGGATCGGCGGGTACCGGATTGCCGCATCGCGGACGTCGCGTTCCGGGATAACCGGCACCAAATTCGATGTGTTGATCGCCCGCAGGCACGCGCATGATCATACCACTTTTGCCGGCATCCGGAAATGTATCGACGGCAGTCGTTTGCCGCGGCCGGTTAAGGATCTCGCCCTTGATATCTTCACGAATCTCGCCCGCGCGGAAGGGCGCATTCACGGCGTCATCCCGGAGAAGGTCACCTTCCATGAAGTCGGTGCCATCGATTCGATCATCGACATCGTCGCCAGCGCGATTGCCGTTATCGAGCTCGGTATCGAGCGTTCGTATTGCCTGAACCTGAGTCTGGGCATGGGTAACGTGCGCTCCCAGCACGGACGGCTTCCGCTGCCGGCGCCCGCGGTCCTGGAACTTCTTAAGGATAAGCCGCTGCGCTTCACCGATCTTGAATATGAGCTCGTCACCCCGACCGGCGCCGCGATCCTGACGACGCTGGTCCGTGATTTCCGGGACCGCCCGCGGGGCGCTTTCAGCGCGGTCGGTTACGGCGCCGGCTCAGTAGATATCCCCGGTTCCGCGAATATGCTCCGGGTCCTTATCGGGGAAAGTTCATCCGCTGCCCTCGACCACGATGAGGTCATCGTCCTGGAGACGAATATCGATGATATGAATCCGGTCGCTTATGAATATATTCTTGAAAAGCTCTTTAACGCCGGCGCTTTGGATGCCTACCTTACACCGGTGTATATGAAAAAAACACGTCCCGGCATCCTCTTAACGGTCATTGCCCCCGAAACGCTGGCCGGCGTTTGCGCTCAAGCCATTATGCGGGAGACGACGTCGTCAGGGGTCAGATACTATCGGGTGGCCCGCGATAAAATGCGACGTTCCTTCCGGAACATAGTGACCAAATACGGAACGGTAAAAGTAAAGGTCAATACCGGTCCGGAAGGGGTGGTAACCGTCTCGCCCGAATATGAGGATTGCAAAGCGCTTGCGCTTAAAGCCGGCGTGCCCTTCAGGAAGCTTTTTGACGAAGTTAAAAAGAAAATATGTTGAATCTGAGACCTGCTTTTGTTATAATTACCGGCATGAAGCAGCTGGCGGCAGTAGCGGCTCTTCTCTGCGCGCTCACGGGTCTTCTGCATGCCGATGTGATCTTCATGCGTGACGGCCAGGAGATCAGGGGCGTCGTCACTGAAGATTATCACGACCGGATCAGCATATCGACCGAAACCGCTGAGACCACCTACTTTAAAAAAGATATCGAACGCAT
>JBAWYO010000241.1:0-2241 GCA_037143495.1 Candidatus Omnitrophota bacterium
GTTCGGCACTACTCCGTCACGTTTTGCCGGGACGCTTATGTCATTGCTGGCGTTTATCGTGCTCGGTTTAATGATATGTCGCGGCGCACTCAGGAGGGCTGGTATAACATGGAAGCATTAAGCGCGTTATGGACGTTTCCGGCGATAGTTCTTGCCGCGATGATGATCGCGTGGGCGGCGGAGTGCGGGCAGTTTTTTATTTCGCAGGGCCTTGCGTTGGCGATCCTTGCATGGGTGCAGACACTTCCGGAATTTGCGATTGAAGCTGTGATCGCGATGGATGCTGCCAAGGATCCCGCAAAGCTGCATCTGGTGACCGCGAACTTTACCGGATCCCTGAGACTCTTTGTCGGTCTCGGCTGGCCGATGGTCTATTTCGTATCGCTTTTTTCGGCCGGGATACGAGGCCGCCAGCGCCTTGCCTGGACGATACGTCTCGACGACGAGCACGCGATCGCGATCATCTCGCTTCTGCCGGCGCTTCTTTATTTTATGGTGATATATCTGAAGGGTACGCTCACTATTGTCGACGGCTGCGCACTGGCGGCAGTCTATTTCGCGTATCTCTATCTTCTCTCAAAATTCCCTCCGCACGATAAGGAGGAGGTCAGCGATCTTGGGAGGATCCCGAAATATGTCATGGGATTCCCTCATCCGGCGCAGATCGCGGCGGTCATCGCTCTCTTTGCCGCCGGCGCGATCATTATTTACTTTGCGGCACACCCGTTCCTTAACTCGATGCTGGCGATAGCCGTTTCGATGGGCATATCATCATTTGTTTTTGTGCAGTGGGTCGCTCCGTTTTTAAGCGAATTCCCCGAAAAGCTATCGGCTTTCTGTTGGGCCAGAAAAGTGACGAAGGCGCCGATGGCGCTGATCAACTTTGTTTCTTCTTCGATCAACCAGTGGACGATACTGGTCGCGATGATCCCGTTCATCTATTCTTTTGCCAAAGGAAGGCTGAGCGTGATCCCGTTCGACGACCATCAGCGGCTTGAAATACTATTGACGATCATCCAGTCCTATCTTGGATTTCTTTTTCTCGCGAGCATGGAATTCAGTTTCTTTGAAGCATCGGCGTTATTTATTCTATGGCTTCTCCAGTTCCTGGTGCCCGACGTCCGGGGGCCGATCTGCTGGGTCTACGGGGCATGGGCGGCGGTGGAGACAATACGTCTGATCAACGCCAGAAAAAATAAAAATGTTTTTTCAGTTTTTCGCGAACAAATGCGCGGGCTTGGCAGATAAAGGCAGTGCTCATGAAATCCGAAGAAGCGGAAACAACATGAAGCGGGATGCTAAGAAGGGACCGGTACATCTGTGCGCTTTTTACACAGAAAATTTCCTGCCCTTAAAGAACTATTTTGAAGAATCTCTGAGGTTGATCCATGATGAAGGGCTCTCCGTCGAGATCGAGCGCATTCCTGACGACGACACCTGCGGCAAGCAGGTGGAAAAATGGGAGCGGGCGATGCGGCTCAAAGTAAAAAAGATCATCGAATACGTACAAAAATACCGGGGGGAAGAGATCTTGTTTTCCGATATCGATATTATCTTTTTCAGGAAGATATCTCCTCTCACGCGCACAATGCTCAATGGTCATGATATCGTGTTCCAGAAGGAGTTTTTGGGTCCGGGAAATAAAGATGTCAACACGGGCCTTATGGCGATGTGGTGCAATGATGCGACGCTGGATTTTTGGCGGACGGTAGCGGCTGCTGCGCACAAGGATGCTTTTTTTAACGATCAGCGGATCGTCAACGACTTTTTACGGGAAAAGAGCATCCCTATCCGCTGGACGTTTTTTCCCGATACGATCTCGGCGACGACGCACCGGGGCTTGCGTCCATCTCCGTGGATCACATCATTTCACGCCACTTGTTCGATCAATATGAACAAAAAGATAGAAATGCTCGAGGCTGTAAGGAAAGTGGTACGTTCTCCTGCGCACTATTACGTGCTGGAGTTGTTGACGCTGCTGAAGCGGGTCGTCCGCTACGCGTATAGGCTCATCCCAAGACGCAGGGGCTAAGCGGGCGCCGGGTAAGGTATCTTTATCAAAGAAGGGCAAAAGGACAGCTATGAAATATGACTATGTGGTCGTCGGCGCCGGTCTCTTTGGTTCGGTATTCGCTCATGAGGCGAATAAGGCGGGGAAAAAGGTAATTGTTATCGAAAAGCGCGAGCATATCGGCGGGAACTGTTATTCGCATACCTATCCGGGGACCGATATTATTGCGC
>JBAWYO010000242.1:0-2231 GCA_037143495.1 Candidatus Omnitrophota bacterium
GCGATGAACCGCTCGCTCAACGATGTTCTCATGATCGCCGGCGCGGTGACGATGATCGTCGGCGTTATGATGGCGCTGGTGCAGCATAATATGAAGCGCCTCCTCGGATATCACGCGGTCTCCCAGGTCGGGTACATGGTACTCGGACTGGGGACCGGCAGTGCGATCGGGATCGCGGGCGGGCTCTTTCATATGCTCAACCATGTTGTTTACAAAGCGTGTCTCTTCTTCGTCGCGGGCAATGTCGAACATCAGGCGAAAACGACCGAGCTCGATGAGCTGGGCGGCCTGGCGCGCCTGATGCCGGTTACGTATATCGCTTGTGTGATCGCGAGCTTATCGATATCGGGAGTCCCGCCCTTCAACGGTTTCGTTTCAAAATGGATGATCTATCAGGGGCTGGTCGACCGGCTGCGCATTCCGTCCGCCGACCGCAGCATAACGGCGCTTTGTCTCATGGCCGCGCTCTTCGCGTCGGCCCTTACTCTGGCGAGTTTTATGAAACTGCTCCACGCGGTATTTCTCGGGCAGCGCAGGGGGTGGGAGAAGTTTCACCTGAAAGAGGCCCCGGCCCTGATGTTGATACCGTGCGTTTTTCTCGCGCTGATATGCGTCGTATTCGGGTTGGGGGCCGTGCGCGGGCCGCTGAAGCACCTTATTTTTCCCGCTATTTCCCCGTCGTTGCCTCTGCGCGCGTCAGATCTGACGGGCGCCTGGTCGCCGGTCCCCGCGACCATGCTCGTCGGGACGGGGCTCCTGCTGGGGGCGGTTGCTTTTTTTCTCTTCCGGGGGCGGCTCTCCCTGCGCCGGGACGCGTCATACGTCGGCGGCGAGGTCGCGCCGATCCTTGATGAAAACGCGGTGACGGGCACCGATTTCTATACGACGGTGCAGGAACTTGGCCCGTTGCCGAAGGTCTACGAAGCCGCCGCCAAGGGCCGTTTCGATCTGTATGAACAGGGGAAGAAGGTATTTTCGTTCTCGCGTTTTCTCCAGTACCTGCATAACGGCGTACTCCCGACGTATCTGGTCTGGATGCTCCTGGGGATCGCGGGGCTCTTCCTGGCACTCTTACGATGAGGCAGTGATGGAGATCTATCTTATCCTTCTTTTTATGATCGCCGCGAGTATTGTCGCGGTCAGGATGAATGACCTGATCTCGAGCGTTATCGCGCTGAGCACGGTGGGACTCGGGCTTTGCCTCGGTTTTCTGGTGCTGAAAGCGCCGAACCTCGCGATCACGCAGCTGGTTGTCGAGATCCTTTGCGTGATCGTGCTGATACGCGGTACGATCAACCGCGACCTTCCGCTGGTGCGCGACGGGCGCTGGCTCTTTAATACGATAGCGACGCTCACGTTCATCGGGTTTTTCCTGACCACCGTCTTTTTCGCTTTAAAGGAACTGCCGCGGTTCGGCGAACCGGTCATGAGAATATCGCCGGGGTTCATTACCCAGGGGATACAAAAACATACCGCCAGCATCGTAACGGCGATCACCACGAATTTTAGAAGCCTCGACGTTCTGGGCGAGGCGGCGATACTCTTTACCGCGATCATCGGCGCGCTCGCGATCACGCGTAAGGCCGGGAAGGTGGAAGAACCTAAAAAATGATCGATACTGCGCCGCATCGCGGCATGACCATCATTGTCAAGACGATAACGCGCCTGACGGTAGGGCTTCTGCTGGTCTACGGCATCGCGATCGTCCTGCGGGGGCGCACGAGTCCCGGCGGCGGCTTTGCCGGCGGCGTTATTATCGCTCTTTCTTTTGTGTATATGATGCTGGCCTTCGGTAAGGATATGGTTCTGCGGATGGTCAACAAGCCCAAATGCCTTTTTCTCATGAGCGCCGGCGCGATGGTTTTTTTGTGCGTCAGCGTGCTCGGTTTTATGCGGCAGCGCCGACCGCCTTTTTTTGAGTGGTGCGCTGATGCGCTGGAGAGTGTACCGGTCGGTGAAGTGGCGGTCGCCCTGATGGTCGGCATGGGGCTCTTCATTATATTCTGGGTCCTTGCCTCGGTTACCGAGGAGAAAAAGAGGGGCGCCTCATGATGCTTTATTTCTTATGCATGGTCTTGTTTTGCGTGGGGTTATATTGTGTTATCAGAAAAAGAAATATCATCAAGATCGTTATCGGGATCGGCATTATCGAGTATGCGGTCAATATGTTCTTTGTCGTGATCGGGTACCGGTCGCAGGGGCGTTCACCGATGCTTGCCGACGACCAGCCC
>JBAWYO010000243.1:0-2223 GCA_037143495.1 Candidatus Omnitrophota bacterium
ATGGAGCCCCGCGTTTTGATCAGCTGTGCTGCAAGCACATCTGATCAGCGGGGCGGCATATCATGCCATACTAATTCCCGCGAGCCGCAAAATTAGCTGAAGGGCAACCCCCTGGTCAAGCTGCCCTTAGCTGAATTAACCTACTTACTCTTCTTCTTCCGCTTTAAAGCCTTCTCCATCCGCGAGAGCGCGACCGCGGCGCTCCTGCCCTCGGTCAGATGCCCGCCGCATATCGCGGCATAACCGGAACGGTTCTTGATCTTAAAGACTGTGGTCCCTTTCGGCATGGATTCCTCCTCTTACCCCTTAAGCCTTACCGCTTACCCCTTTATTATTTCTTCTGCCACTCATACGCGCCATTGGCGCCGACGATCTCGATCATCGTACCTACCGGCGCATCTTTCTGAAGACGTTTAGCGTAAACACGTTTGATCTCGTCGAGTGAAGTGCCGTTCTTCCCCGCAAGCGCGTTGTAAATGACGCCACGGTCGCCATTCTCCGCCGCAACGAGCGTCGCGGTGTCAGCGCCGGCTTTGCCGACAACCTTGACCATCCCGGCGTGATCTTCGCCGACGATCCCGCCCGCTTCAAGACCGCTCAGCTGATCGTACCGCCCCTGGCGCCGCAGCGCCGCCTGCTCAACCTCGGGACTCAACCCTTCAGCGGCATACGCGATACTCGTGAATATGTCCGCTCTGCTCTGCTTCTGGGCGCCTTTCGGGGTCCCCTTGGCTCCGCTGACAAGACCTTCGATCGCGTCAATATCCTTCTCGACATGCTGGTAGACATCCAGCCGCATCGAGATATCAAGCTTGATCGGCTCCGTCGGCGCCTTAACGCTCACCGAAGCGCATCCGATCACCAGAAACACCGTAGGCACCATCATCACGATCATTTTCTTCATTGCCACTACTCCTTTCGTAAAAAACTATCATGCATAACAACGCACAGCTCGCGCTTGCCGGTATCCCCCTCGAGCGCTATGGTCACCTCGAGATCGGCGCCGTTGAGCGCTGCGCGCATCTTGCCGATCTTGTATCCATACTTTTCAAGACTTCCCTCAATGACGGCATACGGCTGGTGGGTCCTCGCGGCCATATCGGCGAGGAACTTCTTATCGGTGATCGTCAACTGACCGCCCGGCGCCAGCGTCGCCAGATCGCCGCGCAGATACCCGATGGCGGGACCACTCCCCGTGAAAGCAAGTTTTCCGGCCGCTTTTCCGCTCATCGTGAAACGCTCACTCATTTTGCCTTCATTGACGAACTCCGCGATGTCGAGGCCGTTGAACGCGAAATTGCCGAAATAATTCATCGTAGCGTCGATCCCGATCCCTCCGTCAGCCTCGAGGCGTCCGCCGAAAAGCGCGGCCGATATGCCTTCCACCAGAAAACTCCGTTCCTTAAAACGTGCCTTGCCGCGGATATCTTTGACCTTGAAATCACCGTACGCTACTTCACCTATCGAGATATCGCCCGGCGGCAGAAGTTGCCCCGCCGACATGGTAAGATCCCGGAGCGCCAGGTCGCCGCGGCGCATCGAATCGAGGCTGGCGCTCAGGTAATTGACCTGCTTACCTTCAAGGTCCAGGCTCCCGGAGAATGTTCCCTCAAGAGAAAGATCTGCCGCCGCTATCTTCACGTTAATACCGGTAAAGTCAGCCTCCCTGACCACAAAAAACTTCCCGCTGCCGCCGGAGGCCATCTTCACGTAGTCTCTCGCCCGCGCCGCTTCTTTACCGGGCAGATCGATCTCAACTCTACCGCGCTCAAGATGTACGCGGGGATCGCCGCCAACCGACAGCCGGGAGAGATCAAAGGCGATCGTCACCGCGCGCAGGCTCACCTCATAACAGCCGGACCTGCCGATCTTAACGCCGGAGAAGCTAACGCGTCCCGCAAGATCCAAAGAACACTTTTCTATCGAGGACGTGCTGCCGGGAAAAAATGCACCGAGTTCCTTGACGGCATACCGCGCAAGGAGCGGCCCCGCCGCAAAAAAAACGGCGACCGCGCTGATCAGCACCACGATAAGCACACCCAGGATGATCTTCATAGAAAAGCCTTATTTTTTCTTCGATTTAAAAAGAGACGAAAGCGCGTCGATCGCGTCAGAGGTGTTCTGCGGTTTTTCTCCGCTCTCCGCTCCTGAAACATCCGCCGGGGCCGAAGCACCTTTTGACTTCTTGCCAAAAAGGCCGCTCAGCGCGCCAAGTCCTTTTTT
>JBAWYO010000244.1:0-2199 GCA_037143495.1 Candidatus Omnitrophota bacterium
ACTTAAGAAAGGTTCAGCCGATAACGACCCTTGGCAGATAACGGGAGAGTCGGCGATCGCGGTCACCAATGCGGTTAACCATGGGACTTATTATGTTTCGGGCGGCAATAGCGGCGAAGACCCGACCGGAGCGGTTTTTACGATACCGGGCGCTTTTCCCAAAGGGTACAACGCTTTTTACGCGATGAAGTACGAGATCTCGGAAGAAGCGTGGGCGGAATTCTTTTCAACGCTTACGGATGACCAGAAGAGCTCCCGCGATATAACGGCAACGACCGGGAAAAACTCGCAGGGGGTCGTTAACCGCAATACGATATCCTGGTCCGGCGGCGATGCCGCAACGAGCCGCCCGGATCGTGCCTGCAGTTTTCTTTCATGGATGGACCTGTGCGCATACGCTGATTGGGCGGGGTTGCGGCCGATAACCGAGCTTGAATATGAAAAAATGTGCCGGGGATCATGCGCGCCGGTGGCGGGTGAGTATGCCTGGGGGAATACCATGATCACGGCAGCCGCGACGCTTCCGGCGGGGAACGAAAACGGGACCGAGACGGTTCTTAATGCTTCGGCGAACGCCTGCTTCGGTAATACGATGTTCAGCCAGGGGGACGGTGGCCTCGGGCCGTTGAGATGCGGTATATTCGCCGCGGCGTCGACCAGCAGGCGGGGCGCCGGCGCCGGCTATTATGGGAATATGGAACTTTCGGGAAATCTCGCGGAAAGAGTTGTCACGATCGGTAACGCGCAGGGGAGAAGTTTTGCGGGGAGTAACGGCGATGGTCTCCTGACGGTCACTACGGGGCACGCGGGGAACGCGACCAATACCGATTGGCCCGGGATCGACGCAAGTCCTGTCAACGGTGTGACCGGAGCCGCGGGCGCTGGTTTTAGAGGCGGTGATTGGAGCGATGACGCGGCGTATCTGCGGGTCGCCGACCGCTCGAGAGCCGCCCTGGCGAGCGCCGTACGCGCGGATACGTACGGGGGGCGGTGCGCGAGGAACGCTCCGTAAGCGGGAATGGCCGTGGAAAACGAAAAAATGATAAAACATAAAATATATATTTTGTGCAGTTTACTCATAATGATCTTTGTTTCCGGTAATCTCTATGCCAACAGTCTTTTTCTGACGAATGGCAGCAGCACCTCACAGAGCATAGCGGCGCACACGATCAAGGTTCAATTCGATATTTCCTGGAGCAATTCCTGGAGAGACGCGGTCAATTACGATGCTGTGTGGGCATTTATCAAATACTCTACTGACGCCGGGAGCACCTGGCATCACGGCACCCTTAAAGGGTATGGACAGAATCCTTCAGGGTTTGCGACCGGGACGGGTACGTTGGTGCAGATCGTTGTTCCTATTGACGGGAAGGGGTGTTTTCTCCAGCGCGCCGGGAACGGAACCGGAACGCTGATGACACAGGGGGTGCAGCTGGTCTGGGATTACGCGACCGATGGTGTCAGCGATACCGACGCCAACGGCCTCGATACAAGAATAAAAATATTCGGTGTTGAAATGGTGTACATTCCCGAGGGCTCATTTCTCGCGGGTGATGCTTCCGCCAATCTTGCCGCGTGTTTTAAAACCGGCAAGACCCAGGCGCTTCCGATATCGATCAATGCCGAAAACGCGATTGTATTTAACGCTGAGAACGCCGGACCATATTACTATCAGTGCGGGCTCAACAGCGGCGAGTATATTGACGGTTCTGTTTTTACCGTACCGTCAGGATTCCCCAAGGGTTTCAAAGCTTTCTATCTGATGAAAGATGAGATCTCCCAGGGCCTGTGGGTTAGTTTTTTTAATACGTTGACCGATACGCAGAAGAGCGCGCGGGATATTACCTCAAGCTACGACGGCGGGAAGGGGAACGATGCGGTTACGTACCGTAACGCCGTAAGCTGGACATCCGGCGATGCGTCATTGGTGCATGCCCGGGAAGATGATCGTGCGTGTAATTATCTCTCGTGGCCCGATCTCTGCGCGTTTGCTGATTGGGCCGGATTACGTCCGATGACGGAGCTGGAATTCGAAAAAGCCTGTCGCGGCCCCGCGAACGCGGTGAATAATGAGTTCGCCTGGGGGAATGCGGCGATCACCGCCGCGGCGAATATCAGCGGTACCGAGAACGGAACGGAGACGATCACCGATGCCGGTGCCAATGCCTGTTATAACAGGCATTGGCACCGGCATCGGTG
>JBAWYO010000245.1:0-2191 GCA_037143495.1 Candidatus Omnitrophota bacterium
GACATTATCGGCATCGATGAGGCAAAGGCGGAGGCGTGGGAGGTCGTCCAGCTTATTAAGGACCACCAGCGCCTGAAAAAGATCGGTGGCAAGATCATCCGCGGTATCCTGATGCTCGGGCCCCCGGGATGCGGCAAGACCTATCTCGCGAAAGCGGTGGCGACCGAGGCGGGGATCCCGTTCATATCGATATCGGCAAGCGAATTTATGGAGGTCTTTGTCGGCGTCGGCGCCAGCCGCATGCGCAAGCTTTTTAAAAAGGCGCGCCGCCTTGCCGAGGCCAACGGCGGTTGTATTGTTTTTATCGACGAGTTGGACGCGATCGGCCGGAAACGGTCCTTCAGCTTTCTTGGCGGCGGCGGGGAGACGAACACGACGCTCAACCAGCTCCTCGTCGAGATGGACGGGCTCAAAGAGAACGAGCAGAACGTGATCGTGATCGGCGCGACGAACGCGCCCGAGGCGGAGTTGGACGAAGCGCTTAAGCGCCCCGGCAGGTTTGACCGGAAAGTCTATATCGACCGGCCGAACCTTGAAGGCAGGGAAGCCATCTTCAAGCATTATCTGAGCAAAGTGAAATACGATACCGCGATCGATGTGGGCAAACTTGCCCGGCAGGCGGTCTATAAGAGTCCCGCCGATATCATGAATATCGTCAAGGAATCGGCGCTGATCGCCACGCGCAGCGGCCGGGATATGGTTACCCATAAGGATATCAGCGACGCGATCGACCGGATCGATCTCGGTATCAAGCACCGGAAGTTCATGACGCCGGGGGAGAAGGAGATGGTCGCGTATCATGAATCGGGCCATCTCGTCGTGCTCTACCTGCGGCATCCGACCAAAGATGTTTTTAAGGCGTCGATCATATCCCACAAAGGGGCGCTCGGCATGGTACAGCCGCAGATGAAAGAGGAGCTTCATACCGAGAGCAAAGAGGCGCTCTTGACCGACATAGAGGTCTTCCTTTCGGGGTATGCTTCAGAGAAGATCAAATACGGCACGACCTCCAGCGGTGTCGCTTCTGATTTTAAGGGGGCGATGTGGGTCGCGCACCGGATGGTCTGGTCGCTGGGGATGAGCGACGCGGGAGTCGTCGGCGATTATTCGACGATCCCCCCCGAAGAGATCTCGGACGAGCTCAAAAACCGGCTGAATAACGAGACGCAGAAGATCATGCAGCGGTGCCTGGGCGAAGCCGAAAGGATCCTGCGGGAGGAGTGGAAGATCGTCGAACGTTTTGTCCAGGAACTTCTTGCCAAAGAAGAGCTTGAATATGACGAGATCGACGCTATTTTTAAAGAGTTCGATAGAAAACATCCGGAGCCGGTTAAATAAAAATTTCCGCGCAGAAAACGTAAAGACAAAAAAATGAAGAAAATAAAAAGTGCCGGAGGGATAAAAAAATGTGCCGGCTTTTTATTTTTTATTCCCGGCTTCTGGTTTTTAGTTGTTGGTTTTCTCTCCGGGTGTCAGCCGACGTTTCCTAAGGAACACCTTCAGGAATCGATCACCGAGCTTTGCCGGAAAGAGTACCAGATCAAAGTTGCCTCGAAGGTCGTGGGTAATACGATCGCGGTCTATATGCCGGCCGAGCATCTCTTCGACGCGGTTTTTAATATTGATCCGAAGGCATCGAAGAAGATGAATGATGTGATCCTGGGCGTCTCGCGCGTTACGCTCTCCACCGACGCGAAGCTCACGTTTTATGTCGTGATCGCGCAGGATCCGCAGATGCCGGAGATCGAGATCGTCTATATCCGCTACGTCGATGACGTAAAGCGTTTCCTGCTGGGAGATCTCTCCCGTGGCGAATACGCGAAGCGGGCGGTTATTATGCTGAAGACGCCGCCGCAGGCCCAGCGGGAGAGGATCCTCAAAGAGCTCTTCGCGAAATTAAGCGCCGATGACGCCGATGAGATCATTAAAAGTTACTTGAAGACCGCTCAGAATGTCACGGGTATCGGCGAGATCAGCTATTGGAACGGCCGCTTCTTCATGAAAGAGATCGGCCTCTCTGAATTCCTGGCGAGCCAGATCGAAGAGCGAATTAAGATGGATTTCAGGCAGGATAAAGACCTGACCAAATGGTATGAGCTCAAGGCGGCCGAGGGGAAATACCTGAAACGGCAGAAGAAGGGTTCGTTCGTGGTAAAGGTCAATCTCGGCAACCGGGTGAGCCCGCTCTATC
>JBAWYO010000246.1:0-2165 GCA_037143495.1 Candidatus Omnitrophota bacterium
GCATAAGCCACTTTACAATATAAAAGCATATATTTATCTTATAATCAGAGCGTATATGTTGCGCAAAAAAGATCAGGGCGGAGTAACCCGCCCTGATCGCACTTTGATCCATACAAGAAAGCATAGGATGTTGTAAGTTAATGCGTTGAGACCTTATCCCCCACCCGCAATTGCGAAATCGTATTTTTGCTGCCGCGGGCAATACAGGTAAGCCCTGAGTTGACCTGGATCACTTTGAGCGTTCCCCGCTGCGTTTTCGGCACCGTCACGAGATTGGTCCGCGGGTCCTGGATCGGCGCGCCCTCAGCCCAGACGATCAACGTATCGCCATTCCTAATTCCAAATGCTGAACCTATGTTGATCATTACATCCTGCTCGGAGAGTATCTGCAGGATCTCCCCCGATTGCGCGAATTTATTCTTCATATCGTAGGTAAACCCGTTGACCGCCTGCTCAATGCTTTGGGAGACCATCATTGAGTATTCATTGCTCAGCTTCCCGAGCGCGCCCGCGATGCGGAGTATTTGTGTCGCGGTTGAACGACGCCGGTATGCCTTTTCGAAGAGTCCCTCTTCCTTAAAATTCTCCTGATTGCTCTGGCTGGTGGATAAGCCCTTCTTCGCGTCCGAATAGATGATCGCGCCGCTGGCAACCTCTACGATCTTAAGCGATACCTCGCTTTCGCAGCAATACTCGTCCCAGAGATACCCGAAGAATTTATCTCCGCCTTTCCTGGAGCGGGATGATCCGAGCCGCGGTCCCGCGATCGATGCTGATACGCCCGCGAATACCAGGTAGTCGGCTCCGAGGATCTTGCCCACCTCTGGCGCATTCGTGACATCGACTGGGCCGGTGATCCCCTTTTCCGCGAGTATCGCGTTCATATTGCCGCGTTCTACGAGGTTAAACCGCCCCACCAGCAGGTGCTCGATCCGACCGAGAACTAATTGCCCGACACCCTCAATAGACGACCCGCTTTCGCTTAAGCCCACGATCGCGACCGTCTTCTTGTACTGCCGTGCCGCGGCCGCTTCCTGCGCCGTCGGCTCGACAATAGGCATGCTCGCGCATCCCGCCATAAATGATCCGATCAGCATGACCGCTACCGTAGCGACACTCGCATTCTTTAGAGCAGCTTTCATAGGGCCTCCCTTTTTACGTTTTACTCCATCCAGCCCTTTAGACAACCATTTTTGCAAATAAGTTCCCTGCATGGTTTAAAGAACGGTGGGTAGTGCGGAACTATGCCTGGGGGTTTTTAATCGCCTTGCGCATGAGCGCAAACGTACCGAAGAGAGAATCAAGCGCCGCGGACCAGGCGACTTTATAATCTTTATCGAAATAGATCGAATCGGCGATGAGATTGCCGCCTGCCGAGAACAACAGAACACCTGTATGGTAGGCGCACGTGGCGCCCGGGCCGCGCATAAGCTTGCGTGACCAGCGTACCCACCCTTCCATCCTGACCGGTTTTTTAGTATTAGGCGCGTAGACATCGAGCAGCAGCAGGTCGCCCCGCTTCATCTTCTTCTCCGAGGCGAAACAGAGTCCTTCAGCACTGACATTTCTGCAGATGCCGGCATACTTATGCTTCATTGCTTCGTTCTGGCTCTTCTTGATGACGCTGAACTCTATCTTCGTATTCATATCATACTTTACTTCAAAATAGATCTTCAGCTCGGTATCATAATGGCTGTATTTCCGCCGGTCTCGCATATTTTTTGTCATCAGATCACCCTTTTTCTTCTTTAAATCGCGCTGTGACGATTATATCACACTCAGGGCATTTCGCCATATTTTTCCGTGTCAGGCAACCGCCATCTTCCAGCACCGATGAACACCTCTATTGCGATAATCTTCGGGTATCGTGCGCGGCGTCAGCTCCTCCATCTTGGCCACCGCCAACCCCTCGAATCGCGGTTCGAAACGCTGATGATTCGTCGAGAATATCACGGTCGCGCCCGGCGCCATCACGCCCAGCACCGCGCGCAACAACTCAGGATGATCAACGTTAATATCAAATGAAACATTAGCGCCGCGATTATTGAAGAATGACGGCGGATCGACCACCGCTAGCGTGAATCTACGTGAAGACCGCTTCGGAGCGGACAGGTACGTCATAACATCGGCCGATACAAGCTCATGCTGCTCACCGGCAAGTCCGT
>JBAWYO010000247.1:0-2152 GCA_037143495.1 Candidatus Omnitrophota bacterium
GGCGTGGTGGGACCGTATCAGGGTTCGAAGCCGCGGGAGATCCTGATTGAAAAACTCGAAAAAACCGAGGAGAAGGCATCATGACCGACACGGCAAAGATCGAATCGATCGGCGAGCGGTTGCATAAGGCTCGTCTCAAAAAGAAAGTTTCTATCGACGAGGCATACAAAGACATTAAGATCCACCCGAAAGTGCTCCTGGCGCTTGAAGAGGATCGCTACGAGGAGTTCCTGAGTTCGATCTACATTAAAGCTTTCCTGAAGACCTATTGCCGGTATCTTGAGCTGGACGCGCATAAAATCATTGCCGATTACGAAGCGTTGAATCCGCGAAAATCAACCGAAGGGCAACGCCAGAAATTCGACATCGGTTCTGACGACCAGCATGCCCAGGCTGCGGGGCAGGGCGGCGAAACACTGATGAGTTCAGTGCGCCGGTGGCTGGTTCCCGGTCTCGGTGCTGCGGCGGTCGTGATCGCGGCTGTCCTGGTCATTTTTTTCGCGGTGAAGGCGGCCGGCAGGATCAAATTCACCAGAAAAACACCCGTTAAAACAGCTGCGAATGCGGTATCAGGCGCTGAAATACCGTCGGGTCGAAGCCTTGCGCTTGAAGAAGCTGAGCCGCTCAAATTGATCATCAAGGCAAAAGGGAGCGTGTGGATGCAGATCAGGGCGGACGGAGAGATTATTTTTCAGAATGTCCTGAAAAAAGGAAGTGTCGAGGTTTATACCGCCCAGAAAAAATTCCAGCTCTGGATCGGCAAGGGCGAGCTTGTTGAGCTTACCTTGAACGGACACTCGCTCGGCTCACCCGGCAATGGCACGCTTAAATCCCTCCTGATAACGCACGAAGGTCTGCATACTTCTTCGACATGACCAGAGTCGGTCTTATTAATCTCGGTTGTCCGCGCAATCTCGTTGACGCTGAGGTGATGCTCGGCCTCTTAAAAAAAGAGGGCTACACGATCACCGAAGATTTCGCTGATTGCGACGCGGCGGTCGTCAATACCTGCTCTTTTATCGAAGACGCCAAAAAAGAATCGATTGATTTGATACTTCAGCTCGTCGAGCTGAAGAAGCTCAAAAAAATCAGATCGATCATCGTGACGGGTTGTCTTCCGCAGCGCTACGCAGCTGAGCTGCGCGCGGAACTTTCTGAGGTTGACAGTTTTATCGGCACGAATGATTTTGTTCATATACCCGAGATCGTACGGCGGACCCTTGCAGGGGAAAAAGTTACCCGGGTCACCACGAGAAAGAAATTCCTGTACGACCATACCTACCGGCGCGATTTTATTACCCCGGGTCATTTTGCCTACCTGAAGCTTTCTGAAGGGTGTAATAATCGCTGCAGCTATTGCGTTATTCCGTCAGTACGCGGCAACCTGCGCAGCCGGAGCATCTCTTCGGTTTTGGAGGAGGCCCGTCTCCTGAAGGCTTCCGGTAAACTCTCAGAGCTGAATCTTATCGGACAGGACCTGACGAATTACGGCGTTGACCGGTACAAAGAACCGCGCCTTGCCCAGCTCCTGGTGAAATTGGCCGCGCTGGCGCCGGCACGCTGGATCCGCCTGCTCTATACCCATCCGGCGCATTACACCGACGATCTGATTGCGGTTGTGCGGGATGAGCCTGCGGTCTGTAAATATCTCGACATACCTTTGCAGCATATCAACAACAGGATCCTCAAGGCCATGAACCGCGGCATTAATAAGGCGGCGATCATCAAGCTTATTACTCGTTTACGCAAAGAGATCCCTGCGCTTACGATCCGTACGACGTTTCTCGTCGGCTTCCCCGGAGAGACCGATGAAGAATTTAATGAACTCCTTCAATTTATCAGCGAGATGAAATTTGAGCGCCTGGGCATCTTCTCATATTCGCGCGAGGAAGGGACCCCTGCGCATGGCCTTAAAGGACAGGTACCTGAGAAAGTCAAGAAAGAACGCTTTGATCTGCTGATGCGCCGCCAGCAGGAGATAGCCCGTGCCGTGAATGCGCGGGAACTGGGACGTGAGGTCGAGGTCCTTATTGATGAACCATCGGAAAATAAGCAATTGCCGGGGCAACCGCGTGAGTTTATCGGGAGAACCGCCGCCGACGCCCCGGAGGTGGATGGTACCTGCTTTGTCACCTCACGCAAGGATCATGTG
>JBAWYO010000248.1:0-2146 GCA_037143495.1 Candidatus Omnitrophota bacterium
GACATCCGCCAGCTTATTCTTCAGGAGGGGGTTAAGGCCGAGCACAATGCTCGTCGGATAACATCCCGGGTTCGCGATCAACCGGGCTTTTTTAATAGCTGCCCGGTTAAGTTCCGGCAATCCGTAGACCGCTTCCGCCAGGCCCGCGCTGTCCTTGTGAGCGGCGCCGTACCAGGTTTGATAGATATCCGCCGGCAACCGATAGTCGGCGCTTAAATCAATGACCCGTTTGCCCTTTGCCAGAAAGAACGGGGCAGCTTCCATCGAAACTTTGTGCGGCAACGCCAAAAAAATGCAGTCAGCCGCCTGAGCCGTTCTTTCGCTGTCAGGTAATTCGCAGAGCTGGTCGACCCTCCCCAGAAGAGCGGGCGACAGTTCCTGGATCTTCTCCGGCTTGTCGATCTTCGCCGTCAATGACGTTATCGTCACTTTCGGATGCGCGGCCAATATCCTGACGATCTCTTCGCCGGTGTATCCCGTCGCCCCCACCACCGCAACTTTAAGCATCGCTTCTCCTTATGTATATGGTTCCGCCGGCGCGATCGACGACATCCTTCGCGATCATTACCGTTTATCCGACGTATGGATAATTTTAAACAAATCGCGGTCGATTGTCAATCAAATTCTCGACGGAAAAGATACTCTTCCCTGACGGAGAAAAAAAAGAAAACGATCGCTCAATAAAAAAACCGGGGATAGCTGCTGAAGCTATCCCCGGTGTCCGTATCTCGGTCAGGCTTCTGTGCCCGATTATCTCTTCGTATATTGGAATTTCTTGCGGGCGCGTTTTTGTCCGTATTTTTTGCGTTCCTTAGCGCGCGGATCCCGCGTTAAGAATCCGAAACTGCGCAGCAATTTCCGCAGGTTCTCGTCATTGGCTACCAATGCGCGCGCCGTCCCCAACCGTACCGCGCCCGCCTGGCCGCTCGGACCACCGCCGCTGACCGTCGCGGTCACGTCGAATTTCCCGGTCGTCTTCGTCACGCCGAAAGCCTGCATCGCGATCGTCCTGAGCGTATCGGTCTTGAAGTATTCGTTGATCGGCCTTTTATTGATCGTCGCGACACCGGTACCGGGGGTTATCTGGACCCGTGCAACCGCTTCCTTGCGCCTCCCGGTCGCGCCGTTGATGACTTTATCGTTTTCCATGAGTATGAAGCTCCTTTAAACTTAAACCGCAACCGGTTTTTGTGCCTGGTGCGGATGCTTATTCCCCGCATATACCCGCAGGCGCGATATCATATCCTTCTGAAATTTATTCTTCGGTAACATCCCTTTGACCGCGGCCGTAATAACATCCTGCGGCTTGCGCTTCATCAGGTCCTCAAGCGTTTCAACCCTCTGGCCCGCCGGATACCCGGAGTACCAGAAATATTTCTTCTGCCGCGGCTTGTTGGTGCCGGTGATCTTGATCTTTTCGGCATTGATGACGATGACCGAGTCGCCGGAATCAACATACGGCGTAAAGTCAGGCTTGACTTTACCCGAGAGAATGCCGGCAACCTTCGTCGCCAGTCTTCCCAGGACTTTACCATCAGCATCTATAATATAATTGCTGCGTTTTACATCCTCTTTTTTCAAAAGAAATGTCTTCATTGTTCCCCCGTTTTTAGATGTGAAACTATAACATACGCAGTTGTCTTTGTCAAGGACTTTGTGGAATTTTTACCCGCGTCAACGCGCATATCTCAGAAAACGCGCCGCTATACCCTCCCCGCGCCAGAATGCCGCGCCTGCCGCTATCGCTATGATGATGATCCAGAAAAACGAAATATCGGCCCGCCGGATCGCGCTGCCAGGCATACGCGTATTGTTTTTATAGAGAATAAAAAATTTATTTTCGTGAAATTTTCTCAAATGGTACGATTTGATCATGGTCTTGACCCCCGGACGGTCCTCCCCCCGGAGCGCGATGACTACGCGCGATCCCATCAGAGGATTAAATGACCGCGCCGGCGGGATCTCCGGGACCAGGCCGTTGGCCGTGGCCCGGCCTGAAAGGCTCGCAAGACAAACGCCGACCACGTGATAGTTCGAAACGATGATATCGTTGGCGGCGCTATTGCGCTCTATAGCGTCCGCGGTCTGCCGGTATATCTCCGGAGCCCACAACGATGTAGAGGTGATCCGGGGGTTACTACCGGGG
>JBAWYO010000249.1:0-2134 GCA_037143495.1 Candidatus Omnitrophota bacterium
ACTCTATGTATCGGAAAAACTTCGTTATGGGATGTGCATTATTATGTAACAACCAATGATGGCACTAAATTATCAGGAACACCGGATGTAGCGTACGTAAACGGAGACATCGCGGAAACCAGAAAGATTGATGCGTTTACCAGGAATAGATTATTTACTGAACATGATACAGCGATTCCCATTGATAGCGGATTTTCTCCGATGGTATGGCATCCGCTGGGTGATCGGTCGGGTTTGTTATCGTCAGCGGGAATCGACATCGGATTGCTTCTTGATAGACATTCAACACAGAATTTTGATATACGTTTTTTTCATGAAGTTCAGCTGGTTGAATCCGGCAGAGAAACAGGTTCTTTACGCGTGCGTGTAACGATTCCAAAGGATCAATTGATAAAAATACAGCAGGCGTTAGCTGCTGTTCCAGCGTCAGAAACTGTACAGGAGCTGCAACGTTTGGGGATTGAGGTAAATATTGTAGCATCATTTTTAAGACCTGCAAGCGAAGCTCAAATCATTAACGAACAGAGTAGGACTATAGACGCCCTTCACTTTTTAATAACAAAATTAAGTAGGGAAATTGTGGATAGGTTTACGTATGCTCCGCGTAGCGTTGTGGATCATCCGGATTATGGAAATAGATTGCGCCATCATGCTAGCGTGCCTGCACTTTCACAAATTTAATACCAGAGAATTCTGAGAACGATTCCGTGCACTTATCGGCGGGCGTTTGAGCTGACGAAATATCGATAGATGTTTAAGGATTAATACTTTTAGTAATATCAAGCGTTGCTAAAAAACTTACGGAGGCTGCTATGAAAGTATCTCTTATGAAACTGATGAGAGTTGTAGCCGCAATAACACTCTTGTGTTCAGGTAGCCTTGCATACCTCGTTCCCGCAGGGAGCTGTGAACCGTCAGTCTTGCGGCCGAGAGCGTTTCTCGACCGACAGGCGGAGAATACGCCGTTTAAGGTTGCGAATCAACTACTTCTCGATATTATCGGCAAAAAGGCAGGAGCTGAGGCAGCTCAACAGCTGACCGAGATAGCGCTGCGGGATCTTACGCGCGGCGAACGCCTGCACATCCTCGGCCTTGCGCGATTTGCCCAAAAAGACAATAAGCCGATCGTTGCTCTGCAGGTCGTCGAGCGATACTTAGGCGCGCTCGACCGGCTCGATACTGATTTTGATGTTACGGCGGCTAATATGCCGCAGATCGAGAACGCATTCATTCAGCATCAGAACGCGCGGCTGAACAATGGACCCAGCTCTCTGTTAATGATCCCGATCCCGGTGCGGTTGCCGACCGGTCAGGAGGTCGGAACGATCTATGTACCTGACATAGGAGGTACGAAACTCGCGGTCGCGGAGGTTATTTTAGACGGCGCCAAAGGGGTTACCGTCAAGGTGACCAGCGAAAGAATACCCGACGAGTGTAAGAAAGAAGCGGCCGGCGGGGCGCTCTTTGATTTTGTCGCGAGAAATATAGCTGTCTTTATCGGAAGCCTCAGGAGAGAAGGTGCTAAAGTCGTCTCGATGGTCGTTTCGTTCGGGGCGAAGCAGAAAGCGATCGATGATGGCGAGGTGCTCGAGGTTGGTAAATGGCCTCAACTTACCGGGATACTCGGGAAGAACCCGGTTGCTCTGTTAAATGATGCTTTCGCGAGGGCAGGTTTGCCGGAAGAGATCCGCGTCGCGGGATTCAGCGGCGACTTGATCTGTGCCCTCTATGCAGGAAGATATATAGATTCCGGGTGCGACGCGGCATTTAACATAGGCACCGGCATTAATGGCGCGATCTTTGTCCCGGCGGGGGAAGTTCATAATTGGGGTGATGTCCAGCCGGTAGCGGGAGAAGAGCTTGTTCCGATAAATATCGAGATGTGCGGTTTTGCCGATAAGAGCGTTCGCCGTAACGCGTATGATAAAGTTCTGGATGACCAGAGCGGTACCCGTGGCATTGATCTCTTTGAAAAGATGACCGCCGGCCTCTATCTGGGTGAGCTTGCGCGGATCACGTTCGCGGCGCTCGTTGAAAGGAAAGTTCTTTTTAATGGGACCTCTTCGGAGGCCTTCAGTACGCGCGGAGGGTTATTAATAGAAGACGGCATGTCGGCGATCGAGACGGATACGTC
>JBAWYO010000250.1:0-2124 GCA_037143495.1 Candidatus Omnitrophota bacterium
CCTCGATCGTAGCGACCTCGTTCGCGGCCGATACGCCGTTGGCGATCTCGTCGATCGTGCGTACGCGCGGCCTCCAGGGCAACTGGTACTGGTGGAGCGGCGTCATGGGCGGCGTGCTCTGCGTCTATTTTTATGCGCGTCTCTGGCGGCGTGCCAACCTTATTACCGACGCCGAATTCATGGAGATCCGCTACCACGGCAAACCCGCGGCTTTCCTGCGCGGTTTTCATGCCTTCTACCGTTCGGTATTCTGGAACTCGGTTGTCCTGGGTTGGGTAATTTTGGCGATGTATAAGATCGTGCACGTTCTCCTCGGTTGGCCGAAGGTGCCGACAACGTGGGCGCTCGTTTCACTCGCTGTATTCTATATATCATTCTCCGGTCTCTGGGGCGTGCTGGCGACCGATTTTTTCCAGTTTATTCTCGCGATGACCGGCTGTATTATCCTGGCCGGTATTGTTATCGTCAAGACCGGCGGTCCTGCGGCTCTTGTGAGCAAGGCGATCGCGGCGGCTCACGCGGCCAATCAGACCCAGCTCCAGTCACCGGTCGTTGATTCATCGCAGCTGGCGAACATCTTTCCCACCGTACAATCGACGCATTTAGCGGTCATCACGTTTCTGGTTTTCATTCTCGTGCAGTGGTGGGGCGGCGGCGAAGGTGGCGGATTCCTCGCGCAGCGTCTCTTCTCCTGTAAGAACGAAAAGCATTCGCTCTTCGCGGTGCTCTGGTTCAATTTCGCGCATTACGCGATACGCCCGTGGCCGTGGATCATTGTCGGTTTAGGATCGCTCATTTACTTCCCGAACCTCGCTGATCCAGAGACCGCGTATCCGAAGATGATGATCATGTTCCTGCCCAACGGTCTGCGCGGCATGATGGTCGCGGCCTTTTTTGCCGCGTTCATGTCCTGCACCGTTACGCATATCAACTGGGGCGCTTCGTATCTGGTTAACGATATCTACAAGCGTTTCCTCGTCAAAGGAGCGACCGAAAAGCATTATCTGACGATGTCGAGGGTCGCGATCATATTAATGACCTGTCTGGCCGGTTCGGCCTGCCTGGTCATGCATTCGATCTATTCGGCATGGCTCTTCGTGATGTCGTTGATGGTAGGAACGTGTTTTATTGTTCTTTTGCGCTGGTATTGGTGGCGCATTAACGTGTGGGCTGAAATCACCTCGCTGATCTCGAGCGCGGTTGTTTCGATCCTGCTCTTGCAGCCGTGGCTGAGCAAGCTTGTCGGGTTGCCGCGGCTTTATACCGATGATTATTATCCGATACGGCTTGTCATCACGCTCTTCTTCTGTACCGGACTCTCGCTCTTTGTCGCGTTTGTAACGCCGCCGGAACCGGATGAACACCTTGAGAAGTTTTATAGAAGAGTCCGTCCCGGGGGCTGGTGGGGCCACATCGGGGCCAAGTGCAAGGACGTTAAGAAGCTCCATCTCGGGTGGCCCGAGGTCGCCAACTGGGCGCTGACCGTCATCAGTATTTATGCGGCGCTTTTTGGTCTGGGGTGGCTTGTTATGGGACAGTATCTGATCGGATCGATCGCTTTGATCATCAGTTTCGTTACGATCAGGATTATCGTTACCCTCATCGGCAAGATGGAGTGGGAGTTTTAACGGGGTATGACATAGGTTCAGCGCTGGGGGCGGTCCTCGATGAGAGGACCGCCCCCAGTTTATTCTACTGAGAGGATGCGGCGCAGAAGGGGGCAGGCCTTAGCCATGCGGGAGAGGACAGGTCCCAAAAAACCTATGGGAAAGCGAGTGGTATTATTTGCCGGTAGCTGGTCTCTGGAGACCGGTGACCCGAAACGCATAAGGGCTGTCCTTCTCAACGCAACTATGGTAAAATATCTCTATGGATAGTACCTTTATGATTCTCTCGCGATTCGATTGGGCCATTATTATTCTCTATATGGTCATTTCGATCGCGATCGGACTCTATTTTTCGCGCGCCGGATCAAAGGGGATCCTTGAGTATTTTGTCGCGGGCAGGGAGGTTAACTGGTGGCTTGCCGGAACCTCGATCGTCGCGACCTCGTTCGCTGCCGATACGCCGCTGGTCATCGCGGCGATCGTGCGTACGCACGGCCTCCAGGGCAACTGGTACTGG
>JBAWYO010000251.1:0-2063 GCA_037143495.1 Candidatus Omnitrophota bacterium
GTACAAAGAGCTTATCCGTATGCATAAAGAGGAAGGGCTCGATTTTTCAAAGGTCATTACCTATAATCTCGATGAGTATCTCGGATTGACCGGTGATCACGACCAGAGCTACCGCTATTTCATGAACGATAATCTCTTCAACCATGTCAATATCAACAAGGCGAACACCCATGTGCTCAATGGCAAGGCTGCAGATCCTGCTGCCGAGGCTAAATCGTATGAGGAGCAGATCAAGAAGGCGGGCGGTATCGATATCCAGCTTCTGGGTATCGGCGGCAACGGCCACATCGCTTTCAACGAACCGGGATCGGCGAAGAATTCGCGGACCAGAGTCGTTGACCTGACCGAAAAGACGATCCAGGACAATGCGCGCTTCTTCGCGACCGCCAATGACGTGCCGAAGCAGGCCCTTTCGATGGGCAATGGCACGATCCTTGAGGCCCGCGAGATCGTTCTGATAGCCGACAAACCGTCGAAGGCTGATTGTATCGCAAAATCAGTTGAAGGCCCGATGACCGAAGCTGTTCCGGCCTCGCTCCTGCAGGCGCACAAGAACACCACGTTCGTCATCGACAGGGACGCCGCGGCGAACCTGAAGAAGAAATATGATGTACCGGCTGCCGCTTCCAAGGGCTGCTGCTGCAAATAAGAGTACTTTTTAGTATTTCAGGGGTCAGGGACCGGTGCGCAGGGTATAGGATAGAAAGACCTAACGTATTGTTTTTCTTTCTCTCTATCGTGCGCGCCGGATCCTGGGTCCTGAAAGTATCGTGAACGACTGCTCTTTAATCCCTGGCCCCGAATCCTGTAGCCGTCAACCCTGTACCCTGATCAAAGGAGTTAAATCAAAAAATGGATACGAAAGAAGCGCTTAGTGAAGTAAAGGCTCTTTTAAATAAATCAACGATGATCGCGAGCGTCGAAGGCGCGTCCAAGATCGCCAAGAAGGCGACGGTCGCTCTCACGAAGGAACAGATAGAGAAATTGGAAGCTAACGGCAATTCGGCCGCCGACTGGAAGAAAATAAAAGTCGCCAAAGGGATCGACATTTCACGCATCCGCCGTTCGTACTTCTCCGGTGATGTGACGATTGGCACGCTCTCCGGGGATCTCGAAGTAGCCTCCGGTGTTTCGCTCCCCGCGGGTATCTATAATTCAGTTGTTATCAATACGAATCTCGGCAATGACGTTCTTGTGCAGGATGTTAAAACACTCGCAAACTATATCGTCGCCGATAAGGCCGTTGTTTTCAACTGCGGAACGGTTTCGGCTAAGAGCGAAAACGCTTTCGGGAATGGTTCAGAGCTCCCGATCGCGATCGAGACGGGCGGCAGGGAAGTTAAGGTCTACGCCGAGATGACACTTGAGATCGCGGCGAAGGTCGCGGGTTCCCGCGGAGACAAGGAATTTTTGAAAAACTATGCGGAAGCCGCGGATAAATATATCGCGAAGGTTACCCAGCCGAAAGGTATTATTGAGGAAGGCGCCGTTGTCAAGAACACCAAGAAGGTGCTCAACTCATACATCGGCGCATACGCGGTGATCGACAGCGCTGAAGCGCTCATGAACTCGACCGTTCTGAGCAATAAGGAAGAGGAGACCGAGATCTCTGACGGCGCCTACGTCAAGAACGCGCTGATCCAGTGGGGTTGTGAGGTTACGTCGATGGCGATCGTTGCCAATTCGGTCCTGATCGAGCACTCGCATGTCGAGCGCCACGGCAAGGTCACCGATTCGATCATCGGCGCTAACACCGGCGTCGCCGAAGGCGAAGTTACCGCGGCGTTGGTCGGGCCGTTCGTCGGGTTCCACCACCAGTCGCTTCTGATAGCGGCGTTCTGGCCGGAAGGCAAGGGCAATATCGGGTATGGCGCGAACGTCGGTTCGAACCACACCTCGAAGGCTCCCGACCAGGAGCTCTGGCCGGGTGAAGGTATCTTCTTCGGCCTGGGCGTCAACATTAAATTCCCGTCCGATTTCAGCAAGGCTCCGTATACGATCATCGCGACGGCGGTCAACGCGCTTCCGCAGAAAGTGACGCTGCCGTTCTCGCTGATCAATTC
>JBAWYO010000252.1:0-2055 GCA_037143495.1 Candidatus Omnitrophota bacterium
GTACTTAAAAAGTACCGTCCGACAAAAATATTCGTCTCGAGTCCCGCCGACACTAATCGTGACCATAGGGCGCTCAATCTTTTTCTGCAGGTCGCTCTCTGGGATCTTCAGGATGAATTGCCGCCGCCGGCCGTTTATTCGTATCTTATCCACTGTTACGGATGGCCGCGGCCGTCGAATTACCACCCGGATCTTTACCTGCATATTCCGAAGAAATTCGCGCGAAGCCAGGTCCAATGGCGGACGCTGGACCTTTCTCCTGAAGAAGAAGAGTTGAAACACCAGGCTATCCGCCTCTATCGGAGCCAGTGTTCCGACAGCGCGTTTTATCTGGTTTCATTTGCCCGCAAGAACGAGCTCTTCGGGCGGTATCCTGACATAGAGCTGGAGAAGGCGAACGGATCCCGGGACTTCGAGATAGCGACGACGTATGAGGATAAAACTGTCGCGTATTGCAGGATGGAAGGTAATTTGTTCATCAATGTTTTTTTGCGGCGTGAAGGAGTGGGATTCCGCAGGCTCTTTGTGAATATCGCGGGGTACCGGAGGGGTGTCGCTTTCGCCCGCATGCCGAAACTCAAGATCATCGTCAGCCCGCTGGGGGTCAAGCTCCTTGACCGCGGCAAATTTATCGATGCGCGATGTATATCCGTCGAAGAGAAGAAGCACTCGATGTCGATCAGGGTCCCGCTGGCAGCGCTCGGCGACCCTTCGTATCTCTTATCCTCCGTGAACACCTACCGCGAAGATTATTCGACCGATCTGAACGCGTGGCGTGTCATCAAACTCAAGTAGGGGCGCATGGGAAAAAAGATATTCGGTTTTGAGAAGAACATCTTCTATCTCTCGCTCACCAGTTTCTTTACCGACATTTCGAGCGAGATCATCTACCCGCTCTTGCCGCTTTTCTTGACGAGTGTCCTGGGCGCCGGTGTCGCTTTCGTGGGGCTCGTTGAAGGGTTCGCCGAGACGACCGCGTCGATGCTCAAACTCTTCTCCGGCTGGTTTTCGGATAAGCTGCGGCGCAGAAAGCCCTTCGTCGTTTTCGGCTATACACTCTCATCCGTGGCGCGGCCGCTCGCCGCGCTGGCCTTTGCCCCGTGGAATATCCTGGTGATCAGAATTCTGGACCGGGTAGGGAAGGGGCTGCGCAATGCCCCCCGCGATGCCTTGATCGCGGATTCCTGCGAACCCCGGGAAAAGGGGAGGGCGTTCGGGTTTAACCGCGCCATGGATAACGCGGGAGCGATGATCGGGTCGCTGATCGTTTTTTTTCTTCTCCTGCGGGTCACCGGAAATTATCGCCTCATTTTTGCCTGGGCCGCTCTGCCGGCGTTCTTCGCGGTCATGACGGTGATCTTCGGAACACGCGATGTTCTCCCCGGGCCCCTTCCCGCCGCCAATGGCGCTGGTCTCTCGGCGAAATCCCCTGCGGAAAGGCCGGCGCGTTATGACGCGCGTTTTAAAGGGTTTGTCGGCGCGGTCCTGCTCTTCACGCTGGGGAATTCGAGCGACGCTTTTTTACTGCTGCGCGCGCGTGACCTCAAGATCGGCGTTGCTTTCATTCCGCTTCTCTGGTGTCTGCTCCATGTTGTCAAGACATTCGGGTCGGTACCCTTCGGGATCATCTCCGACAAGATCGGGCGCTCCAAGGTTATTATTGCCGGATGGATGGTCTATGGCGCGGTCTATTGCGGGTTCGCCCTTGCCGGTAGCGCGCTCCAGATCTGGCTTCTCTTTGCCGCGTACGGTCTTTTTTACGCGCTTACTGAAGGGGTTGAGCGGGCGTTCATCGCCGATCTGGTCGGCTCCCGAAGGCGGGGGAGCGCGTTCGGGATCTACAATTTTGTTATTGGCATCGCGGCCCTTCCGGCAAGTCTGCTGATGGGAGCGCTCTGGCAGGTCTTCGGCCCCCGCGTCGCTTTTTTTACCGGCGCTTCTTTAGCGGTTGCGGCATCGTTGCTCTTCCTGCTGACGGTGGTCCGTCCTGCCGCCGGGACGGTGCCATCGTGAGATTCTTCCCGGCATCGCATCGGATCCCATGGAGTACATAAT
>JBAWYO010000253.1:0-2053 GCA_037143495.1 Candidatus Omnitrophota bacterium
GATAAAAACCGGGGCTCGCGCAGAAGGTGCATTCATTGACGCAGCCGCGCGTCGTGGCAAGCGCGCCGACGGGGAAGGCCTTCACAACGGCGCCGTGCGGAGCGATCGGATAGCTGCCGGGGCTGATCTCCCCCCAATCAGGAAAGGGCAACTCATCAAGGTTCTCGACGATCTGGGCGCGCTCGACGGGATCCGCGTCGCTCTGCAGATCTCCCCGGCGGTAGACCCCGGGGATCCGCACCCCGCTCTTACCGTTCTGCGCCAGCGCGAGAAGCGCCCGCTCCCCCTCCCCGCAGACGACAAAATCAGCGCCGGTCTCTCTGAGCGTCGAATAGGGCAGAAACGTCGGGTGAACGCCGCCGATGACCGTCGCTATACCCCGTTCTTTCACCAGGGCGCAAAGGCGTGCGGTCTCATAATAATACGCCGTGAGGCAGCTGATGCCGACCAGGTCAGGCCGGTGTGCCGCGATCCTTCCGGCGAGATCTTCAGGCGAAAGCGCGTCACGCAGACCATCAATAACGACCACCTCGACCTGGTGGCTCTTGAGATAAGCGGCGAGATACGCGATACCTAAGGGCGGGTTAATGATGTGGGTTTTGTACCGCGGGCGGACAAGCGCGACTTTCATCAAGCTCCTCGTCGGATACATTCTCTCGTAAAGATTGCCGGAACCGTTGCGGCGCTATGAACGGATATATCCCCGCTCAAAATACTCTTTCTCACTGGCAATATTATCGAGATCGTACCGCGGCCCTTCGATGATATTACGCGCCGCGAGGATACCGGTCTCGATAGCATGGTCCATATTATTATAGCGGAAACGGCCGGAACGGCCGATCAGCTGGAGATTTTTAAACTGCGCGAGATATTTTTTTACGGCCGTCAGGTGTTCCTGATATCCGAGACCATAGACAGGATAGGCGGATGGTTCCCGGTGAACATAGGTATCGATAATCTCTCCCGGGGCGATAAAGCCTATTTCCGTGAGCGTCGGCAAAGCGAGCGCGAGCAACCCGGTGGCGTCCTTCTTCCAGAGCTCATCCCCCTCCCAACAGAAAAACTCGACCAGCAGTGACGTTGTGCCGGACGGAGAGAGCAGGCGGCTCCAATTCCTCGGCTCCATGATCCTCCCGAACGGGACCCGCTTCTCGGGAAAATAGAGCCACTGCGCCGCGGAAGCCGACGCTCTCTTGAGCGTTATAAAGAGCGACAGATGCGCCCGGAACCGGAGCGCGTCAGCATGACGGCGGATCTCTTCGGGGGCGCGCGGCGTCAAAAGCGAAATCACTTCGGTGATCGGGATCGACGCGAGCAACTGCCCGGGGGTAATCTCGACAACTTCATCTGCGCGCTGAATGATCGCTTTCCTGATCACGGAACCGTCATGCTCCAGCCTGAGCGGACGGCTCTCAAAAAGGATCCGGCTCCCGGATCCCGCGAGAACGCGGTCGCGCATCGTTTCGAAGATATCCCCGATTCCCCTTTCAGGATAAAAGAACTGATGCACCAACGTTTTGGGAGCGTTGGGGCGGCGCTTGACGGCATTAAGCACGATTTCGCGCAGGGACAGGTTCTTGATCCGCTGGTCAACCCAGTCGGAGGAGATACCGGAACAGGGCAGCCCCCAGACTTTTTCGGTATAGTCGAGCATCAGCATTTGCGCGAGCTCCCTGCCAAAACTTGAAACAACCTTCTCCTCAAAAGAGACCGGATGGATCGGGGAGAACGTCTTCCGGGCCTTCTCAAAAAGATAGTGGCTGACGATCTTCGAGACCCGGCGGGTCCCCATTTTCGCCCAGACCTCCCGTAGATTGACCGGATAGAGGAAAAATTTTTTCTCGACATAAAAACGCGAAAGACGTTCAACCTTGACCCAGCGCTCGCCGAGTAGATCGGCGATCATATCGTAGAGGTACTGGTTCTGGCTGAAGAACCGGTGTCCACCAATATCGGTAAAAAAATCACCGCGGCGTATCGTCTTTGAGAGGCCGCCGACGACCGCGTCTTTCTCGATCATAACGCAGGGCCGGGATTCCCGGCAGAGCGTAAA
>JBAWYO010000254.1:0-2049 GCA_037143495.1 Candidatus Omnitrophota bacterium
GCACGTGCTCTGCGGCAGGACATGGGAATTCTCGACCCTGACACCCGCCGAGACGCCGCGGCTGACCGATCACTGCATGGCGGCGGTGCGTCAGATCCCCGAACCGATGGTCGCGCATATTACCGCAGAGCTTACCGCACTTTCTAATCAGGAAGGGCTTCTCGCCGAGGCGATCATCCCCAGTGTTGTCGGGGCTGATGGCGTGCCGCATCCGGTCAGCGGGGCGATCGACTGGGCGAACGAGCGCTTGGTCATCCATGTCGCGACGCCGCTCAGGAACGGGCGCGGGAATATGCTTAATTTGCAGGGCGGCATCAATCAGCGGCGCGGGTGGCTGCGCGACCGTCTCCTCGAGGCGGTGCCCGCGCAGTATCGTGACCGCGTTGATATACAACTTATCAGGACGATACGCCCCAATGACCGGGTAAGGGTCATTGAGAATTGGGAAGTCGATCAAACAGGGGTCACCGCGGCCGGGGAATTTGTAAATGCCGCCGGCGTTCCCGCCGCACGGCCATTAACGACATCGACGCTTATTGAGATCGAAGGGGAGCGATTTACGGTCGCGAACGCGACGGAATCGGGTAGCGGAGAGAACCGTACGATCACCTATGAATTGACAGATGGTTCGTCGGTCACTATCGGGCGTATGGAAGCTTATCAGCTTGAAACTGACATGACCCTTGGGGTTATCACCACCGCGGACGCGCACTCACCGCTTGCGGCTAATGACCGGGTGCGGTTCTCGGGTGGAGCTACAACGCCGTATCTTGATCTTCAGGACGGGCAACGACTTACATGTACCTCATATAATGCCAGGACACGTACCGGCACGTTACTCGATGGAACACGTTTTACCGTTGGTCCGGTACCGGGAGCAGCGTTTACCGTTGCCTCTGCGGATCGGCATTCGCCGCTGGCGTTCAGCGAACAGGTGAGATTCGAAAATACTGTGGGTTCTGGTTTCACTACGGTTCCGGTTACTTGGGTACCCTTCGGGTCGATGGGAGCCGGCCATATAACCGTGCCTTCCCCGGTCGGTCCGCCGATAATGAATCTTGTCCGGGGCGATGGACAGCGGCTGGCATGCGCATCGTATGATCCTGCGACTTTGCGTGGTACGTTAGCCGATGGGTCCCATTTTAGTCTTGACCCGTCCTTCTCGACGGAAAAAGAGATGATCCCGATCGCGGGAGCGGTCGTTACCGGCACCAGCTACCATTCACCGCTCGAGCAGGTCCGCGCCAGGAATCCGGCGCTGGGAGTAATTATCGATTCGGGGCGCTATGTGGCGCATGTAGATCCCTATCAGGCCTATCTGACCGACGCAGACGCGCTGACCGGCAACGCGACGCCAACCGAATGGATATCAACTCATACAGAACTTCCGACGAGTCCGGATGACCTGATGGGGCGTCCGGCTCCCGTGACGACCGTTATGCCGGGTTTGCATGGTGAACCGACCGTTATCCCGATCCATGACATGGCAACAACGCCGACAACGGGACTCGCCGGCGCCAGCGTTTCTTATGTAAACGATCTTCGCGGGGAATTGAGCTCGCTCCAGCGTCTTACTGATGCTGACTTACAAGTCTGGCTCGATCAGAAAAATCAGTATAACCGCGAGCGTGCCGCCGGGATGGGACTTGATGTCGAATTCCTTGAGCGCGCGAATATCTATCACGATCTGACGCTCGAGTCTTTCAGGGCGCTTGCGATAAGCGATGATGTTGCCCAGCGCGGCACCGTTCCGTTGCTCAACAACGAGGCAACGGTCCGCGAACAGTTCGGGATGGCGTATAACAATTTTCTCCAGCGTTTCCACGCCGCCAATGATGCCGAGCGGGTGCGGATGATGAATATGATCAATAATTTCTACCGGGTCATGCGCGAGAGCCGCGACGGAGCTCTGGCGCCCGATGCCGCCGACCGGTATATCTTAACCAATGTCCGCGAAGAGCTCGATGCCGCCTATGCGCGGGGAGAAATATCTAACGAAGAGATAGGGCAGATGTTCACCGAGGCCAACGAAGGCGGCGTCAACGTGAG
>JBAWYO010000255.1:0-2024 GCA_037143495.1 Candidatus Omnitrophota bacterium
GCTCTGAGATCCGGGTGCAGTGTCGGCTCCCCGCCGATGACCATAATAGAATCCCATCTTGATTTCGCATGTATGCTTTCATCAATGAATTTCTTGATTTGCGCGATGGTCATTCGCTCCTCTGCGGGGGCCTGCGCGCATGACCTATTACAATTTACGCACCGCATATTGCACACACTTGTAATGTCGATCTCAATTCTTTTGCTGTTCCGCAGATACAGGGGACCTTTTATCATCGTCACCATAGCCTGACGACGTATAATCCCTTTGACCTGTGCCAAAACGCTCCGCATTTTTCCTGTCGCCTTCTTAAGAACATCAGGCTTTTTAAAAATGCTGGGCAGTAGAGATTCGTTCATACTATTTTTTTTACCTCTTCCATAATTCTCTTTGAAGCTTCCCCGTCCCTATACGCAAAAGCAAGCTCTGCTATTTGTTTCCGGTCCCCGACATGACTATCCTGTCCATCAACCAGGCATTTGATTATTTCGCTCTCCAGACTTCTTTGATCATAACATTTCGGGCCCGGCGTCATTGAATCATAGTCAAATTGGATCTCCCGATCCCGGGATATGTAATCCTGATAATCGTAGGGGAAAAATATGACGGGTTTATCGCACAGAAGATAATCCATATATAAGGACGAATAATCAGTGATCAAAAGATCGGTCAGCGGCAACGCCGGATAGACATCTTTTGATGGTTGGTATTCCAGCAAAAAATCGTCCAGTTCGCGTGTCAGGGGAAATGGCTGCCAGGGGTGAGATTTGAAGACAAAAATAATGCGGTATCGTGCCGCAACGGCATGCAGCTGAGCAAGGTCCAGGGCCGGTGTTTTTTGAGCGCAGATTATCCGCTCGCGAAAGGTTGGCGCGTACAACACGATCTTGCACCCGTCACTCTTCGCCTTCTTGATCTTTTCGATCGTTGCGGTGTCCGCTTCGATATCCGCCCCGTCGATCTTCCGGAAAAAAATATCATTCCGGGGGTAACCGCTTTCAATTATCTTCGCGCCGAGCAAAGAACGCCGAAATACATGTTCGGTATAGAAACCCGATGTTGATACGAGCAGATCGTAGCGCGGAAACCTACTGTCGGCGACATCGCGCTTTTTTGTCTCTGCGGCTTGTGCTTGCTTTTCAAATTTATTATTGAGTTCGATCGCTTTAAGCCCCACCCCATGCCAGAGCTGCACTTTTTTCGCTCTGAGGAAGAAAGTATACTTCGATCCTCGCGTCCAGGTAATATTATCAACGATAAGTACGCGGGCGCGCAGCATGCAGAGAAATGCTTTGAATGAAGGGAAATAGAGGACCTTAAACCCCTCGCGCCGTAATTTTTCATATACCGGGCGCTTTTCTGTCAGAAAAAAGCATGTTACCTCCCGGTCCCGGGCACCGGCAGTATACAGAAAAAAATATTTAACATTATCAACAAACTCCCCCGCATCACGACCGAAACATATGATCATCCCTTTTTGTTTCGGCATGACCAGGCTTATCGGCGTCAGCAGATAATTAACCGTCATATTTCTGACGACCTCTATACACCGGCTATACAACCCGCGCAGTCTCGCTCTTATTGTTGCCATACCGCCGGACTCCTTTATTATTTCTTTACATCAACCACTTGGCCGGTAAAATCGGATACAAGCGTCTGAAGAGAAATTTTTGCAACGCTTTTTGGAGAAAGGAGCATTCCTGCAGGCTCCCTGCCGAAATTTTCCAGCCGCATAGGAGTAGCTGTTCTCTCAGGACTCATGGCGTTTATCCGCACGCCGTCCTCAAGCAATTCTTCCGCGACGCCCTGCATGAGATTCACGATCGCCGCTTTCGTGGAAGAATATATAGAGTATAGCGCCCTCCCGCGGGTATAGGAGCTTGAGGTAAATAGCAAAATACCGCCTTTCTGCTTTTTAAGGTAGGGCACCCCGGCCTTGATCACATTGATAACGCCCAGATAGTTCGTAGCGATCTCGTCTTGTATATCACGGACATCCTGCGTCTCGAGCGTTCCGATACGCA
>JBAWYO010000256.1:0-2022 GCA_037143495.1 Candidatus Omnitrophota bacterium
TGTTCAGTCCTGACGACAACCTCCTCAGTCTCCTCTTTCTGCGGTTCAGGGGCCGGCAGCGGAGCCGGTTCATCGTCGATGAGCGTCTCTGAAGGATCATCAGCGGTCTCTTTCTTCGCCGGCACCCCTTCATCAACGATCTTGATATTCTCTTCGCTGAGGACCCGTAATATCTTGTCGATATCTTCCGACGACACGACATCATCGGGCAGAATGTTATTCACCTCTTCATACGTCAGCTGGCCTTTTTCCTTACCGGCGGCGATCAGCTCCTTGAGCCCTTTGAGGGCGGCGTATTTATGTTCTGTTTTTGCGGCTGATTTCTTCTTTTTTTCTTTCATAAAAACTCTGTCCTTTTTACCGCGCTGATCATTGGAGGATCTCACTCGCCTTCCCCTCAACATCCCGCAGCGAATTCGTCAACGCCTGATATTCCGCGATGAGCAGACTGATATGCTCATCGTCTTCCTTATTCTGCGCGAGCGCTATCTTTACCTGGATCCTGGTACGCTTCTCCTGAAGATTCTCCTTCTTTATTTTAAGGATGCAATCATCGAGCGTCTTCGACCGCTCAACGACCGCTTCCGTCGCATCGACCAGCTCGGGGATCATCCTGCTGACGTCATCATCGCCGATACGATCGATCAGTTTGCCCAGCGTTATCTCGCCATCCCCTTCCGCGTAGGTAAAGAGAAATGCGGCGATCTTTTTTAAGGCGGGTGATCGGAACTCATCAAGACAGAGTCGCGACCGGACCGCCGCTATATATGAATTATCGTCCAGAAGAATACCGATGAGTACCTTTTCAGCCTGCCGGAGCGCTGCCGCCGCGGGCTCTTTGGAGGGTTCGGTGGTCACGCAGGCCTTCGTCACCCGCCGTGCCGATGGCGCATCCGATCCGAACTCCGCGCTGCGACCTCCGGATCCCGGCAGGCGGACCTTCTTCAGCTCCTGCCATATCGCCTCTTCATCGATCGAGATGATCTGAGAGAGACTTCTGATATATCCCGATCGCAGGACGGCGTTCGCTACCCGCGCGATCGTCGGCAGCATCTCGCCGACGATCTTCGCCTTATCCTCAATGACCTCTTTCCGGTATTTTGTCAGCAGCAGCGATATTTTATAATCAAAAAGATTCCTGGCGGCGGCGATATCTTTGGTAAAGTGCTCGGCGCCGTGCGTGCGGACATAGCTGTCAGGGTCGAACCCGTCAGAGAGCCGCACCACCGAAACGCTCAGGTCCTCCTCGAGGAGCAGGTCCATGCTCCGCAGCGTCGCCAGCTCACCCGCTTTATCCGGATCAAATATCACGACGGCGTTCTTCGTGTAACGCTTCAGGAACCGTATATGGTCCTGCGTAAGGCTCGTGCCGAGCGTCGCGACAATGTTGCGTATACCGTACTGCAACGGCACAATGAAGTCGAGATATCCTTCAACAATGACAACCTGGTCCTGATCCCGGATATCCTTCCAGGTGAGGTTAAGGCCGTAAAGATTTCTGCTCTTATTATAAATAACGGTCTCGGGCGAATTCATATATTTGGGGCCGGTATCCTCCGGGAGAAATACCCGCCCCCCAAACCCGATGATCCGCGATTTTATGTCAAAGATGGGGAACATGATCCGGTTCCTGAAACGGTCGAAATGACCGCCGCTTTCGCGGGCGATCGCGAGACCGGCTTTTTCGAGCGTTTCAGCCTGGATCCCTTTTTGGGCCGCCGTCTTAATGAGCGTGTCCCAGCCCGCGGGACCGAAGCCGATCCTCAGCGTCGAGATCATCGCATCGCTCAAGCCGCGCTTTAAGAGATACTCACGCGCCTGCCGGCCATTCCTCTCCTCGGCGAGATTCTTCTGAAAGAACGCGGTTGCCAGCTCGATCGCCGTATAGAGCGCGTTCTGCCGCGAGAGCTCTTCGACCGACCTGCCGTCCGTTTCCGGGATAATAACGCCCGCCTTTTGGGCGAGCGCGCGGACAGCCTCGGGAAATTCGAGCCGTTCGTACTTCATCACAAAATTAAAGAC
>JBAWYO010000257.1:0-2019 GCA_037143495.1 Candidatus Omnitrophota bacterium
CAGTAAACAGAGTTAAACACAATTACCTTCTTTTTTGTTGATAGAACGTAGAGACAAAAAAGAAGGTAATTTTTTTGTCTCTACGACAACAGGACGTCTGTGTTTGCCGATAATCACCCGCCGAGGGATTCCCCGATGATACCCAGGTACAATTGATTGCATCTTCAATACCGGTGATAATAGTATCACGAGACGGTAGGGATTCTTAAGGAGGTCACCCATGTTATACACATTGGCAGTTATTCTGGTCGTATTGTGGTTATTAGGATTGGTAACGTCGTACACGATGAGTGGATTTATTCACCTTTTGCTCGTCGTCGCTGTTGTTATTGTTCTTGTGCGTATCATCAGCGGCAAAAAAGTGGTCTAGCCGCTGCAACTTTTAAAGGAGGCGTACCATGTTACCGAGGATTTTGTGTTTGAGAGTAGGATTAGTTCTTTTGGTGGGGAGTCTCGTGCTCTGTTCAGGATCGTCCGCGATGGGAGATCGCAGGATGGTCAATCGGGGGGAGCATCGCGGCGATGCCAGGAGAGATAATAAAGGATATAACGGAAACAACCGGGGAGAAAAGAGGCATTACTACCGCGAGGGGCGTTGGTATCGGCACGATGAGCGGGGGAACGAAGTCACCGTAGCCGATCTTATTGTCGGCGCGCTCGTTGAGGCGCTGCCGCCGCAACATACCACCGTCGTGGTCCGGGGCTCATCCTATTACTATGATAACTCGCGTTACTACCAGCAATCGCGCAACGGCGGGTATGTTGTCGTCCGGGCGCCGAGGAGATAGCGCTGAAGAACAGGTGTTCATATGGCAATGAGAGTGATCGATGAAAGGCGGTGAAGAGAATGAAAAAATGTAGAGGAGGGATCGTTCTCCTGGCTTTGGGGATCATGGCGATTTCGTTAAGCGCGTGCGCTACCTATAAAACAACGTACCGCAGCGAATTGACGCAGAATCCTAAGTGTGAGGAAGCGAATATAAGTTATAAAAAAGCCCTGCACTGGATACATGAAGGAGACGCTGTTCCTGAGCCCGAACGGGCCGCGCAGAATTATGACCTCGCAGAATCCTGCCTGACGGACACGATCTTTAAGCTCCAGCAGATAGGGAACAAGAACGACATTGACGTTTCCGGTGATGTTTACTATTGCGAGCAGATGCAGCGGGAGACGCACGCGAAAAAAGGCACAGCGCGCCGGGCGACCGGACCGCAATAAGCGGCACCGGCAGGTTACAATATACTGGAGAGTTATTTGCTTTTGTGTAGTAAAATACACTCAGGGGTATGGATATCAGAAATGATAAAGAAAAAATCAAAGAAGCATAAACAAGCGGGCGGCAGGGTATCGGGAGATAAGACGCATAATGGCGAGAACGTGCGCCTCGAAGGGGTCATTCTGCAACAGGCCGCCGAGATCAAGAATCAAAACGTCCAATTAAAGAGTGGAGCTGAGAAACAGGTGCGGTCGGAAGAGCAGATCCATATACGCACGAAAGCGATGGAAGCGACGGCCGACGGTATTTTTATTATCGACGCCCAGAATACCGAGCTTCCCGTCATCTATTCGAATCAGGCGTTCCAGAGGATGACCGGCTACGGGAAGCGCGAGATCGTCGGCCAGAATTATTTCTCCCTGTACGGGGTCGATGCCGACCACCGGGTTATTAATGAAATAAAAGAGACAATATGTCAGGGGAAGGTTTTTCACGGGGAGATGCTTAATTTTCAAAAGGATGGTACTAAATATTGGAGTTTATTGCGCATCGCGCCGGTACGGGACATTGCCGGTGTCAGTACCCACTATGTGGGGATCCAGACGGATATTACCCTGATGCGCGAGAAGGAGCGGGAGATCAGCGAACAGCGTGAGGAGCTCTTGCACGTTACCAGGGTGGGTAAGCTCGCGGAGTTCGTCTCCTCGCTCGCCCATGAGATCAGTCAGCCGCTCACGGCCATCCTCTCGTATGCGCAAGCATCCCAACGGATGCTCGGCGACAGGGAGCCTGAGGTATATAA
>JBAWYO010000258.1:0-2004 GCA_037143495.1 Candidatus Omnitrophota bacterium
ATATAGCGCTTTTCGCGGGTACTGAAGGGGAGAAGGGGGCGGCAACCACGTACGCCGCGGAAGCGGTTAAACGCGGAGCGGTCGTCATTGATAATGGCGCCGATTTCCGGATGGACCCGAAGGTCCCGCTGGTCGTCCCCGAGGTAAACCCGGGTGATATACGCAAACACCGGGGGATCATCGCGAATCCGAACTGTTCAACGATCCAGATGGTGGTCGCGCTCTGGCCCTTGCACCGTAAAGAGCGGATCACCAGGGTCATTGTCACCACCCTCCAGGCGGCATCGGGGGCCGGCCGGGGAGCTGTCGAACAGCTCAAAGACGAGTTAACAGAGATAGGGAAGGGCGGGTATCGCGATCTTCAGGTGCGGAATACCGAAAGCCGGTCGATGCCCCAGCAACTCGCCTATAATGTTTTCCCGCATATCGGCGGCTTTACCGACGGCGATTATACGAACGAGGAATGGAAACTGGTCAATGAGACCCATAAGATCATGCACGCTCCCGGGATGAAGATCTCAGCGACGACGGTCCGGGTTCCGGCCAGGACCGGGCATTCTGAATCGGTCTATGTTGAGACGGCGAAGCCGCTCTCCGTTGCTGCCGTGCGTTCAGCGCTGAAGAAGGCGCCCGGTATTATCCTGATGGATGATCCCGCGAAGAATCTCTATCCGATGCCGAAGGATGCCGAGGGGAGAGATGAGGTTTTTGTGGGGCGTATACGCCGCGACGCGTTTGTTAAGAAGGGTCTCTGGCTCTGGGTTGTTGCGGATAATCTGCGAAAAGGCGCCGCCACCAACGCGGTCCAGATCGCTGAGGTCCTGATTCGACGTTGAGGATGCCGGGTAGAGAATCTTTCACGCGGTTCGCCGCCGGTAAAGAGCATCTCTTCTTTTCCTGGGATTTTTACGCCAAACTGCTGATAGCGGTCTATGCCGCTCTTCAGGCGGTCCGCCTGCCGATACTTCCGCAGTTCATGGATATTTATTACCATCTTTCCACCGCTGCCGGTTTTATCCGCGCCGGCGGTTACTCGACCTATGATTTCTGGGAATTCGCTCCGGTCGGCAGACCCCACATCTATCCGCCGCTCTTCCATCTGATGCTCGCGGGTATCATGCGCGCAGGCGTTCCTGTTGTTCTGATCGCTAAATTGTGCGAAGCGCTTATGCCGGTCGTATTTCTCGTAATACTCTGGCGTTTTTCCCGTATAATGATCGGTCAGCGGGGCGCTTTTTTTGCGCTCGTGATGGCCGGATCATCTTTTTCGTTTTATCTCTCCCTGATGAATCATTTACCGGCTACCCTGGCGATGGTCATGGGGATTGGCGCGTGGTGGTGCCTTGAGCGGCGATGGTTCGTCCGCGCGAGCATCCTTCTGGCGGGCGCATTTTACACCCATATAGGGATCTCGTGGGTTTTTACCGGAGCTTTGGTTCTCTATAGTTTTGTCGCCGCGCGCTCACAAAGAAGTACGATCGCAGTTCTCGCCGCGGCACTGGTCCTGGCGGCACCGATGATCTGGCGGGAAGGGGCGCTGCTGCGCCTGGACCGGATCGTGAATATCAGCGAACGCTTTTTTTGTGAGTTTAAAATCGTTGAGTATGTGCTGGCGGCTGCCGGGATCTTCATCGCGGTTCGCAGAAGAGATCGCGGCGACCTCATCTCGGTGTCGCTGCTGATGGGCAGTTTTTTGCTGGCACTCTACCCGTACCGTTTTTTTTCGGCCGAAGGATATCTGCCCGTTATCCTATTGTCAGCGTTAACGTTCGACCGGTGGTACGCAGCGGCCGCCCACAGAAAAGATCTCCTGAGGTATTCAGCGGCGGCTGCGGCGGTCGGTATCCTTCTTTTTTCACCGACAGTGCTTCTCTCCCGGACGCAGGAGCGCTGTCCGCTCGGCTATCGCACCTATTTTCCGGATTCCGCGCTGGTCGATCTGATGAAGGACGGACGCCAGCGTGTCTGCCTGATCACGGAACCCATCGAGTGCCTGCCCAACGT
>JBAWYO010000259.1:0-1997 GCA_037143495.1 Candidatus Omnitrophota bacterium
GCGTTACGCGGGCGTATTTAAAGAAACATCAGGTGACCGCCGACGTCGAGTTCAGCTGGGGGGCTACCGAGGCGAAAGTCGGCGCCGGCCTCGTGGACGCGATCGTCGAGCTGACCGAGACGGGGTCCAGCCTGCGCGCGAATAAACTGAAGATCATTGAAACTATCTGCAACTCGACGACGCAGCTGATCGTCAATAAAAAAGCCTGGAAAGACCCTTTCAAGCGCGCAAAAATAGAGACGATCATCCTGCTCTTGCAGGGCGCGATCCTCTCAGAGGGTAAAGTCGGCCTGAAAATGAATGCCCGGAATAACAAAAAGGACATCGCGACGGTCCTCGGACTGCTGCCTGCCCTGAAGAACCCGACCATATCGGAATTGAGTGATAAAAAGTGGGTCGCGATAGAAACGATCATTGATGAGGTCGTCGTCAGGGACCTGGTCCCGAAATTGAAAAATGCCGGCGCTCAGGGGATCATTGAGTACCCGCTGAACAAAGTAATTTACTAAAAGTAAGGGAAGAGTAGCCCTTAAGGAAAGGGAGGAGGATCAACATGCCCTGCGGAAAAAAACGCAAACGCCACAAGATGGCGACGCATAAGCGCAAGAAAAGACAGAGAAGAGATCGACACAAGAAGAGAATGAGCCGAAAGGCCTAAGGTGTGATGGCAGTGCGATATTGTTAACGAAGCCGGCTCGGTAGATTACCGGGGCGGCTTCGTTAACCTCTCCTTTGTTATACCATTTGAACAGATCGCGGGGTTTCACCATCATGGTGCAGCGTGTGCGAAGAGCGGTCCTGAGGTGTATCGCGTACGGGATCCTGATGCTTCTGATCCTTCCCGCTCCCGGCCGGGTCCGCGCGGAAACAACGCGTACTCCGCGGGGTTCCCGCCCTCCCGTGGCGTCACCCGAACCCCACGAGCAGCGTCTTGATGAGCGCTCCTTCACTAAAGGGTTTGCCCATTATACGCAAGGCCTGATCTATGACGCTGAGGCCAAGACCGGAGAAGCCCTCAATGAATACGCGAAGGCTCTGCGGTATGACCGCGGCACCGCGGCCGTGTACGTCCGGCTCGGTATTGATTATATACTGCTGGGGCGCCACCGGGATGCCCTGGAAGCGCTGATAAAAGCCCGGCGCCTGGACCCGGACGATATGCGCGTCCGCTTCCTTATGGCGCTCGCGTACGCGGGCACGAAGGATCTCGTCTCCGCGCGGGGCGAATACGAAGAGATCATCAAGCGCGCGCCGGGCGATATGCAGGCGCTCTGTTCTTTGGCAGACCTTTGTGTTATCGAGAAAAAACTCAAGGAAGCGGCCGGTATTTATGAGGGGTTACTGAGCGCGCGCCGGGGCACGGGCGACGAAGTGGCGATCCACTTCAATCTCGGTATTTTATACGCGAAGATGGAACATTTCGACGAGGCTATCGCTCAGCTGGAAAACGCGGTCAAATTGCAGGGCGACTATCTTGAGGCGCAGCTTGCTCTCGGCGTTCTTTACGAACTGAAAAAAGAGCAGGGTAAGGCGGTCGATAAATATAAAGATATCCTGCGCCGGGATCCGCGCGCGGTGGAGGCCAGAAGGGCGCTCGGCGCCATATACCTTGATCGTAAAAATCTCTACGCGGCGCTCCGGCAATTCGATTCGATCGTCAGGATCGGGCCCGACGACCCGCGTTCGTATGTTGATCTCGCCGATGTCTACGTGCGGATGGAGAGGAGCGCTGACGCGCAAAAAGTCATAGAAAACGCGCTGAAGAACGGGTTGCGGGATATCCGCCTTTATTTTACGCAGGGCCTTATCTTTTCGCAGGCCGGGCTCTTCGCCGAAGCCGTCGCTGCTTTTAAAACCGCCGTTGATATCGATCCGAAAAATTCCCCGTGTAATTTTTATCTGGGGACCGCTTACGAAAGATCCGGCAAAAAGAAGGAAGCGGTTATATTTCTTAAGAAAGCGATAGAGTTTGATAAAAAGAACGCGCAGGCATATAA
>JBAWYO010000260.1:0-1991 GCA_037143495.1 Candidatus Omnitrophota bacterium
ATAAATACCCAGCTCGGTGCCCGGGCGCATTCCATCGCTCTCCCCGAGGCTGACGATCACAAAATCAAATTTTTTATTCACGACGACGACTTCGCCCTTTTTGCGGGATAGGGGTACCGCCGCCTGGACGTTTTCAGGTTTATCGATGATGGACGATGGGTCGGAGACAGACGGAGATTCCGCCCCCGCACCGGCGGCAAGCGCCGCATTTTCGACCGACGCCACCGGGGGAATCGGGGTTTCCGGCGTCACCACGATCTTACCGAGTTCGACTTGGCTCTTCGCGAGCTGCTCTTTGAATTTAGCTTCCATGACCTCTTTTGCCTGCTGGACGCTGGCAAGCCGCGCCTTGACCGACTCGTAGTCATCCTTAATTTTTTTGAGCGAACCCTCGAGTTCATCCCGGGTATCCTTGAGCTTTGTCAGTTCATCAACAAGGCGCTTCGATTCGCCTTTTTCCGACTCAAGCTGCGCGATAACCGCGTCCCGGGTCTGTTTTTCCTGGGCAAGCTGGGCTTCGACCGCCTTCGATCGCTCAACGACGCTCGTCAGCTGGCGCTCGAGATCCTTGCGCGCAACGATAGTATCGCTCAGTTCCTTTGAGAGGCGCCCTTTCTCTGTGGTCAGTTCGGTCACCTGTTTTTCAACATTGAGCCGCTTCTCGATCTCGATCTGGCGCATAAAAAAAAGCGCCACCGTGCCGACTAAGAACGCCACGCATGCCGCCAATAGGACGATCACGATTGCCTTGAGATTTTTTTCCATGGTCCTCCCCTTATTTTGTATCAGTATAGCATATCAAAATAAAATAGCAAGCGGAGTTCACGCGCTCTTCTCTTTGGATAGCTTTTCGAGCAGCGAACTCATATCTGGCGGCAACGGCGCCTCGAACTCAAGATGCTCACCGCTGACAGGATGGATAAAACCAAGGGTGCGGGCGTGAAGCGCCTGGCGGCCGATAAGATCGCTCTTGCCGCCATACGTCTCGTCCCCGACTATCGGATGCTTGATGTAGGCCAGATGAACCCGCAGCTGGTGCATTCTGCCGGTTTTCGGATAGAGCTCCACGAGCGTCGCGTACCGAAAACGCTTAATAACCTTATACCGGGTAAGGGCGTCCCGGGCATGATCAGGGCGTACCGCCTGTTTCTGGCGCAGGTACGGGTGCCTGCCGATAGAAGCTTTAATGATCCCCTCATTGCGCTTGACGTCGCCCTTGACGATCGCGACATATATCTTAGAGATCGTACGGTCCTTGAATTGTGCCGCCAGAAACCCGTGTGTCCGGTCATCCTTGGCGGCTACCATAAGACCCGAGGTGTTCTTATCGAGGCGGTGGACGATACCGGGACGCCCCTCATCGGAACCCGATAAAGAACAGCAATGGAAGAGCAGCGCGTTGACGAGCGTACCGGAAGCGATGCCGGCTGAAGGATGCGCTGCCATCCCGGCAGGCTTGTTAACGACGACCAGGTATTCATCCTCATAGAGTATATCGAGCGCGATCTCTTCAGGCTTCAGGGTCGCGTCTATCGGCTCGGGCTTCATGATAACGCTGATCAGTTCCCCTTCCCTGATGAGGTGATTGGGCTTAACCACGGCGTTGTTCACCAGGATATCTCCCCGCTCTATCGCCTTCTTGATCCGGGAACGGGAAGCTATCGCCGGCCGCAGATCGGCCAGATAGACGTCGATCCTCTTCTGCGCGTTCTCCGCTTCAACCGTTATCCGAAACGTTTCGATGCCCATACGCTCCTTGCATAATAAACTGCGATGCCGATAACCAACAGGATCGCGCTGACGATCTGAGAAAAGGTCAGGCCGAGCGACAGTACCGGATTATCGCCGCGAAAGAATTCTATAATAAAACGACTGGCTGCGTAGAATATGACATAGAGAAAAAATACCTGGCCGGTAAAGCGACGGCGCGCCTGTACAAAACGCAGGACGAGAAAGAGGGTCCCGAGAATGAGAGCGTCGCAGATCTGTAC
>JBAWYO010000261.1:0-1989 GCA_037143495.1 Candidatus Omnitrophota bacterium
GAACGTCAACCTGATGATGAAAGTAACGCTCGGGAAGATCCTGCCGAGACTTTTTTTTAAAGCGGTGCGCCGCGGCGCGATATTTAAACGCAAGCACCTGGTTTTTCTGCTCCAGTTCATCGGGAGCCTGATACGTAATGAATTTAAGGCGCCCGATTTTTCGCACCGTTATCCGGCGATCCTCCACATTAATCTCGATAAAGACCACCGCAATGGGGGGCTTGGTTCACGGCTTATGGAGGCGTATCTGGGATATCTTCACAATCAGAAGATTCCCGGCGTCCATCTCTCAAGTATATCTGAGCACGGATCCCGTTTCTTTGTGAAGAGCGGTTTCGAACTGCTCTATAAGCGCCCGCGCACGTACTACAAACATATCCTGAAAGCTGATCTGAACTGCTATTGTTATGGAAAAAAAATCGGTGAATGACCTGGTCTTTATGGAAGCGGCGATCGCGCGTGCCCGCGAGGGTATTGCCTGCGGTCAGACACCCTTCGGGGCTTGCATCGTGAAGAAGGGTAAGGTCATCAGTTGTGAGCATAACCGTGTCTGGAAGACGACTGACATCACTGCGCACGCGGAGGTCACCGCGATACGCGCGGCCTGCCGGAAGCTTGCGTCGATCGACCTGAGCGGATGTTCCATATATTCGACCTGTGAACCGTGCCCGATGTGTTTCGCCGCCTGTCACTGGGCGAGGATCGGACGGATCGTCTATGGGGCTCGCATCAGGGACGCGAAGAAGTATGGATTTCATGAACTGGCCGTTTCTAACCGGACGCTGACGCGTATGGGGCGCTGCGGGATCGATATCCGCGGCGGCTTGCTGCGCGGGGAGAATATCGCGCTCTTTGACGAGTGGGCGCGGCGAAAGGATAAGAGGTCTTATTAATGAAAAAGATCCTGATCATTTATGGCACGGCGGGAGAAGGGCATAAGCGGGCGGCGTTCGCCGTCAAGGCGGCGTTTGACGCCCGGGGCGAGTCGCAGGATGATGTGCGCCTCGTTGACGCGCTTGATTACACTAACCCTTTCTTTAAGTGGTCCTATCCGCGGATATATATCTTTATGGTGACCTATATACCGTCGATATGGGGTTTCTTTTATTATCTTTTTGATGTGCGCTGGATCTATCCTATTGTCAAGGCCATGCGCCGGTTCGGTAACAAACGGAACACCAGGACCTTTGAGAAATTTCTCTGCGATTTCAAGCCCGACGCGGTTATCGCGACCCATTTTCTCGCCAGTGAGGTTATCTCGGACCTCAAGACGCGGGGATTGCTTGAGACAAGGCTGATCACCGTGGTGACGGATTTCCGGATGCATTCATTCTGGTACGCCGCGAACACGGACCATTATTGTATCGGTTTCGAGGAATCCCGCCGTGAATTGATCAAAAAATGGGGAATCGCTCCCGAGAAAGTTACCGTCACGGGAATACCGGTGCATCCGAAATTTTATGGAGTAAGCGACAAAGCCGCGATCATTGAGCGGTTGGGACTCGCGAAAGATCGCGTAAAGGTACTGCTGACCGGGGGAGGTTTCGGTGTCGGGCCGATCATGAAGATCGTGCGCAGTCTCGCCGCGGGTACCGAAAAGCTCCAGGTGCTCGTTGTTTGCGGCCATAACGATAAACTGAAGACCGAGATGGAGACCTTTCTTAAGGGGCGGGCTCCGTCGCCGGTCACGTTCACTGTTTTCGGATTTGTTAATTTCATCGATGAACTTATGTCCGTCGCCGATATTTCAGTGACAAAGGCGGGAGGTCTCATCTGTTCCGAGGCGATCGCGAAGGTCCTGCCGCTGATCATCATCGCGCCGATACCGGGGCAGGAGGGGAGAAATTGCAAGATCCTGGTCGCTAATAAGGCAGCATTTAAAATAACCAGGCCCGCGCAGGCGAAGAAAATTATCGATCGCATCCAGGCCGAGACCGGGTTGCTTGAGGGGATGCGGGGGCATATCCGGGCGATGAAGAAGGGTGATCC
>JBAWYO010000262.1:0-1978 GCA_037143495.1 Candidatus Omnitrophota bacterium
CCGATAACCGCCTGCACAGCCCGTTCGTCCCTGACCGGCAGGTACATCGCGCGCGCTTCGCGAAGCGTTTTCGTGCCGGGGCCGGCCGGCTGACCGTTCTGGCAGACCCAGAGCGCTACCGCCGTCTCTTTATCGCCCACCGGGAACCCGGGACTCGTCTTCTGCAGGAAGATCTTTTGCCCGGTATCGAAAAAGAAGACCCCGGCGGCGCAGGGAATCATGCTCCGGATATGCCTGACTAGGATCTCGCTTAAGTGTACGGCATCCCTGGCGACCAGGAGGTCCTTGGCCAGCTCATAGAGCGCCGCATTTTGCGCTTCACTCCTGCGTAAGTCGCTGAGCTGAAATCGCACGCGCGAAGCGAGATGGCTTAAGCTTACCGCGACCGTCCCGAACGCGATGAAGGAGAAGAAATACTGGACGTCATGGATGGCGAACGTATAATACGGTTTCACGAACAGATAGTCAAATAATACGACGCTTACGAGCGCCGAGAAGAGCGCAACCCGGCGTTTATAGTTGAGCGCCACGACAACGACCGGCAGCAGCATCAGGAAGAGCATGTTCGTCTCGCTTAAGTGGCCCCTCAAGACCTGCCCTATGAACGCGCTCGCCAGGACAAGGAGACTTCCGGCCCAGACCCCTCTCCAGGAAGGGACCCTGCGCTTCTCCTTCAGTATCCCCTTGCGGAATTCATGCGAAAAAAGGAAGACGTCCATCCCCCGCGTCTCCTTGAGGATCCGCCAGAGAAAAAAGATGTTGAACCGGATCTTGTACGGTTTCCCGACGATGATCTTTGTGATATTATGATCCTGCGCGTACCGGATGAGCTCATCGACGACGTTATTGCCCCTGATCAAAGCTACCTCGGCGCCCAGCTCTTTCGCGAGATCGATCCCCTTCGCGAGCCAGACCTTCTCCTGCTCGGTCATCACCTGTTCTTTTTCAGTCGCCACATGCAGGGCCGTCCACTTCGCGTTCAGCTCCGAGGAGAGCCGGAAGGCCGCCCTGACGAGCTGTTCCGCCGACGGGCTCGAAAAAACTCCGACGAGGATCTTATCGGTCACCGGCCACGGCTCCTTCACCGCCCTAATCTTGCGGTATTCGTCCATCTCTTTGTCGACGTTCGATGCGATGCACCGCAACGCGAGCTCGCGCAGCGCGGTCAGGTGCGGCTGCGTGAAGAACCGCTCGACCGCTTGCCGGGCCATCTCCCCTACATACACTTTACCCTCCGCCAGCCTCTTTAGGAGTTCCTTCGGCGGGATATCGATGATCTTGACCTCATCGGCTTCAATGAAGACCACATCAGGGATCGTCTCCTTCATCTGGACGCCGGTGATCCTGAAAACGATGTCGTTGACGCTTTCGAGGTGCTGCACGTTCAGGGTCGTATAACAGTCGATACCGGCCTTCAGGATCTCATCGACATCCTGGTAACGTTTTTCATGGCGCGACCCCGGTGCGTTGGTATGCGCCAGCTCATCGATGATGGCAACGCGCGGCTTGCGAAGCAGGATCGCGTCGATATCGGGTTCAGCGAGATTCAAGCCTTTATACGCGATGATCTTCGGCGCGACGACGGCGAGTCCCTGCAGAAGCGCTTCAGTCTCGCTGCGCTTATGCGGTTCGACATACCCCGCGACAATATCGACACCCTCTCTCTTCAAGGCCTGGGCCGCCTGGAGCATCGCATACGTCTTACCGACACCCGGGGCGGCGCCGAAAAAGATCGTCAATTTGCCGCGCGTCTCCTCGCTCTTATTCGCGACCTTCAGGAGGGCGTCGGGGTCCGGCCGAAGATTTTCAGCGTCCATGTCTCTTCTCCATATCGTCGAGCGCAATGTTGAGCTTCAACACATTCACCCGCGCGGCGCCCAGAAAGCCGCCCTGCGGCTGCTTCGTATACCGGTGGACCAGTTCGATCACCTGCGCTTTCGGGAGCTTTCGCGCCACGGCAACGCGCTCCCCCTGGAGC
>JBAWYO010000263.1:0-1971 GCA_037143495.1 Candidatus Omnitrophota bacterium
CCGCCAGAACCTGCTCGGTAAGAGAGTCGATTACTCCGGAAGAAGCGTTATCGTCATCGGCCCTGAACTGCGGATACACGAATGCGGCTTGCCGAAGAAAATGGCGCTTGAACTATTCGAGCCGTTCATCATCAAGAAACTCAAAGAGCGCGGATTTGTCCATACGATCAAGAGCGCCAAGAAAGTCGTTGAAAAAGCGAAGCTCGAGGTATGGGATATCCTGGAAGAAGTTATTAAGGACCATCCGGTATTGCTCAACAGAGCTCCGACGCTCCATCGTCTCGGTATCCAGGCCTTTCAGCCGATCCTGATCGAAGGTAAAGCTATTCGGATCCACCCACTCGTCTGCGCCGCTTTTAACGCTGACTTCGATGGTGACCAGATGGCGGTCCACGTTCCTCTTTCGATCGAGGCGCAGATGGAGGCGCGGCTCTTAATGCTCGCCTCGAACAATATTTTTTCACCCAGCCATGGGGGGCCGATCGTTACCCCGTCGCAGGATATCGTTCTCGGCTGTTATTATCTGACTAAAGAGCGCGCGGGCCTCAAAGGCGAGGGAACGCGGTTTTCGTCGCCTGATGAATGCATTATCGCGTATCAGGACGGTGAAGTCGCCCTGCACAGCAAGATCAAGGTCAGGATCGGCGCGGATATGATCGATACGACGATCGGCAGGGTGATATTCAATCAGGCGCTACCGGAAGGCCTGCCGTTTGTCAACGATACAATGGAGAAATCGAAGATCTCCAAGGTTATCGCTGCCTGCTACAAGAAGTTCGGGCATTCAACGGTTGTTTCATTGCTCGACAGCCTCAAGAAGCTTGGCTTCGAGCAGGCGACACTGGCGGGCATCTCGATCGGCATCGATGATCTGATGATACCTAAAGCAAAGATCACGGTCGTCGCTAAATCGAAACAGGACGTCAAGGCGGTTGAGGACCAGTACCGTAAAGGATTAATAACCGACGGCGAACGGTACAATAAAATCATCGATATCTGGACGCATACGACCGACCAGGTTTCCGACCTGATATTCCAGGAGCTCGATCCTTTCAATCCTATATATATGATGGCTCATTCGGGAGCGCGCGGTTCGAAGCAGCAGATCAGACAGCTCGCCGGGATGAGAGGTTTGATGGCAAAACCTTCCGGCGAAATCATCGAAACGCCGATCATCGCGAATTTCAGGGAAGGCCTGACCGTACTCGAGTACTTTATTTCGAGCCACGGCGCGCGTAAAGGTTTGGCCGATACGGCGCTCAAGACCGCCGATGCCGGATATCTGACGCGCCGGCTCGTCGATGTCGCTCAGGATGTGATCATCAATGAGATCGATTGCGGTACCCTCAACGGTATTTTGATCAGCGCGATCATCGAGGGCGATGAAGTTGTCGTCCGGCTGAAGGAGCGGATCGTCGGCAGGGTGGCGCTCGACAATATCGTTGATATCGTCACCGATACGCTGATTGTTGAAGCAGGCCAGAAGATCGATGAGGACATGGCCGACAAGATCGAGGACGCCAATATAGAAAAGATCAGGATACGCAGCGTTCTTACCTGCGAATCGAAGATGGGTGTCTGCGCGAAATGCTATGGTAGAAATCTCGCGACCGGGAAGATGACCGAGATCGGCGAAGCGGTCGGGATCATCGCCGCGCAGTCGATCGGCGAACCGGGAACACAGCTGACGATGAGAACTTTCCATATCGGCGGTACGGCAAGCCGCATTATCGAACAGTCATATATCGAGGCAAAAGCTTCCGGCGTGATCAAGTACCACACGATGAAGATCGTCGAAATTAAAGAAGGGACCGAATGGATCGTCCTGAACCGCAACGGACAGATCAGCATCGCGGATGATTCAGGCAGAGAGCTGGATAAACGTGTCATACCGCAGGGCGCCGTGATCAGCATCGCCGACGGCAGTAAAGTCAAGAAAGGCGAGATCTTCGTTAAGTGGGATCCGTATAC
>JBAWYO010000264.1:0-1969 GCA_037143495.1 Candidatus Omnitrophota bacterium
GCTCTTCGGCGGTACGGCGCCCGAGAACATGACCGGCGAGATCAAGAGAATTAAACCGGAGTACCTCGTGATCATCGATGCCGCCGAGATGGGGCTTACGGCGGGGGAGATCGACGTCATTGATGTCGAAAGGATCGGCGGTATTTCCTTCAGCACCCACAGCTTGCCGCTCGCTGTTCTGGCCGATTATATCAGGCCATCAGTGAGCGGGGAGATCTTCGTGGTTGGCATTCAGCCGAAATCGCTTGCCTTTGGAGGGAGCGTTTGCGAAGAGGTCAAGGCCGCCGCGGCCCTGGTTGCGCGGATATTCCAGGAGACGATATCCCCGTGAGCATAGTTATATGAATGAACACGCGTTGCAGACCCACCTGCTTGATATGATGCGCCATTTCGGCGATCCGGGGGTCTTCCTCGCGATGTTCTTTGAATCAAGCATCGTACCAATACCCTCGGAAGTGATCGTCGCGGGGGCGGGAGCGATCGGCATATCGATAACCTCGATCGTCATTTTCGGGTCGCTCGGCTCCACCTGCGGCGCGGCGGTCGGTTATGCGCTGGGCAGATACGCCGCGATGCCGGTGATCCTGAAAGTCGGCAGGATCATTTTCTTAAAACCGCACCATATCGAGAAAGCGGAAGCGTTCTCGCGCAAATACGGCGTCTGGAGCGTGCTGATCGGCCGGGTGTTGCCGGTCATACCGTTCAAAGTATTCTCGATCGCCGCGGGTATCACGAGGATCCCGTTCATACCGTTTATGGTCTGTACGCTGGTCGGCGTGGTGCCGCGGATGTATCTATTAGCTATTTTCGGCTCCGCTATGGTAAAATATACGCGGCCGACATTGATCGTGACCGGCGCCGCTATCCTCGCATTCGCGGCGTTCCGGTTGCTAAAGCATTTTTTCAGCGGCAAAAAAGAGTGTAACGGCGGTACCGGGATATAAGAAGGAGGCGTCTCGATGTCGGTATGGATATTGTTCAAGAGCGGCGGTTTTACGCTCTTTATTCTTATTGCGTGTTCTATATTTTCGCTCGCGATCATCATCGAAAGGATCCTTTATTACCGCAGAAGATCGCGTATTAAGAGACTCGAGCTCATGGCGATCGTCGCGAAAGAGGTAGAGAAGGGTACGATATCGCGCGCTGTCGATATATGCACGAGCGCCGATACTCCGTTCTCGAATGTCGTTTGCGCGGGGCTGAGGCTCTACGGGCACAATGAAGTCGTGATCTCGAATACGATGGAGCGCGAGATCACGATCGAGACGAATAAGCTGGAGCAGTATATCGGCATCGTCGGCACGCTCGGGTCGACCGCCGTCTATATCGGCCTCTTTGGAACTGTTTTGGGTATTATCAGGGCGTTTGCCGACCTTTCGGCGAGCGGATCGGGCGGTGTTTCCGTAGTTATTAACGGTATCGCCGAGGCGCTTGTCTGCACCGCGGCGGGCCTTGCGGTCGCGGTACCCGCGGTCATCGCGTATAACTATTTCATAAAAAAAGTGGACAGCTTTATCACTGATATGGAACTCTGCACGTCCCAGCTGATGGATCTTATGACGCTTAAGCAAAACCCCGCACAAAAGGGTAAGGACCGGTAATGAAGCGAAGAGCGCGGGGCGGCGGGCAGCGGCTCGTTGCCGAAATAAATATAACACCCTTTACTGATGTCATCCTGGTACTGCTGGTGATCTTCATGATCACGACGCCGTTGATCTACCAGACCAACATCCAGATCAAACTTCCCGAGGTTACCCGGTCGCGGGCTCCGGTCAGAAGCCCAGGGAAGGTCGAGATAACGGTAACCGATGGAGGGTTGGTCTATCTTGATAAAGCGCAAGTTTCCGATGATCAGCTTAAGAAAAGGGTCGAAGCGCTCTCGCAGGAGGATCCCTCGGTCGGTGTTTTTTTGCGTGCCGATAGGGCGGTCAAGTTTAAGCATATCGTCAGGATCCTCGACATCCTGACG
>JBAWYO010000265.1:0-1958 GCA_037143495.1 Candidatus Omnitrophota bacterium
GTCGAGCCTGTCATATACGCCGCGGATCTCGGCGAGAGCACCTCGCTCGTCTACGCCGGTAACGAGTGACGTACCGTATTGCTGCGTCAGCGCCCGTGCCTGCCTGACCGCATCGATATGCGCCCGCACCGCTCCCAGCGCCTCTTTAACCGATGCCCATTGCCCGTTCGCCTGGAGCATCGCGGCGACGCGCGCTTCAAAAGGCGCTACCCTCGCCTCAAAAGCAGTAGCGTCCAGATCCACCGATCCGCCCAGGAATCCGTTCACCTCGCCGACAAGCGCATCAAGCTCCCCGCGGCATGCGGGCGCGTTGGTGAGACCCGGTATCTCGACGATCTCAAAGTACGCCTGATCGCGGAATATATCCTCAGCGAGCCGCTCACTCAGGTACATTTCGATCCTGATAGCCAACTGCACAATGCGCTTTTGTAATTCCCCGCGAGAGACCTGACCGGCCTCCCTGCGCTTGCCTATTTTTAATCCCCTCAGCTCGGCGAGATCTGCCTTAAATATCTCCGAAATCGTACCACTGGAAATACCGCGTTGAGCTAATTCCGGGATCCTCGCAACCACCTGGTCAGCTACCGCTGACGCAAGCGACCGCGCCCGATTTTTGGTGACATCATCGACCATCTTAGCGTTAGTGCCGGCCTCAACCGGAAAATCATTTATATGCCGGTCAAAGAGATCCCGCAGCGTATGTCCGATACGCACAACATTAAGCGACCTATCCAAGAGTTGATAAACCTGCGCCTGCGTTACGCCGGGAACCAATCGATAGACCGTAACAACATCGGGCGACACAGCGGCGAATAAAGGACGCGGCATTCCGGGTAACCGGTTAAGTTTATCCATGTCCTCAAGATAGGCTTGCAGCTGGAGCGCATTGCCATTCCCGGAAAAAACCGGATCGCAGAAAACCGGCTGCTCGCCGGGAAACCATCGGTCGTTAATACTGTAGGGATTAAAGCGGACCGAGAGCGTCTGCGCTAACGCCACGCAATCCCCTCCCTCAAAAACGCTTACCGGCCGATTCTCTTTATCAAGGTACATGATACCCTCTCCACAGATCGGGTACGGGGTCAACGGAAGAGCAGCGCTCAAGGGCTGAGCCAGCCCTTTTGCCGTCTCATAGTAACAGTCCTCAAGCTCCGAATGAGCGCTGATATTCCCCGCTTTAAACATATCGAGCGCGTCAGCAATAAGCACTTCGCGATCAGGAAGCGACGCGGCAGGATCCTGCGAAATTGCTCCTGAAACCGCCTCAATATGCTCAAACCACGCCAATCTGAAAGCGTCCCGCCACCCCTGCGCGACCACCTGCGCCGGAGCAACCCCTAGAAAAGAGAGCGTATCATACTGCTTGACCATCTCCGGAAAGATCCAGGAAAAATAGATCATACTCTGCTCAAAATTGATCTCATCACCGTTAATACCGGCTATCTCTCTCTGAGCAACGCTCACTTGCTGCTGGACCCGCGGCCAGGGAGCCGTTGCAGGGATCAGCTTACCCAGCTCATCGAGAACCGCCTGTTTTGAAACAACCTTTGCCGCTCCTACCCTCCTCTTGAGCGTCCTTTGCGCATCCGATGTCGCCCGGGTGAGCCTCGAGTAATCACGCACGAACTGTCGAGCGGCATCGCGCATAGCCGGCGCCTCGCGCGGATGCGCTGCTGAAAAAACTCCCCATGAGGTCTGCCCTCGCCTTAATATCGTTTTCAGCGGCTGCGCAACGCGCGTAATAAAACCGGCTATATCCGCATCAGGCTCCCGGTCAAAAGAATAGACAAATACCGAACGATTAAGGTCTGCTTCGAGACCCCTGATCTCCGGATGGCGCCGCCGCAATAATTCGTTAGGCGCCGCCGAGGTCGCCTGATAGGTGTATCTAAGAGCGCCGCCGGCCGCCGATGCGGTCTCTGCCGGATGGGGAAGCTGGACGCGCATCGTCAGCCCCC
>JBAWYO010000266.1:0-1949 GCA_037143495.1 Candidatus Omnitrophota bacterium
GGCTTACCAGACCTTTTTCCCAGCCGCTTTTTTTATCGGCGCCTTCATAGAAAATGATATTTTCAATGAAATCACGGTCAATCTCGCCGTCTTTGGAGAGAAGGATGCGATCATCGTCAGAGTCGCCGGCGGTTGTTTGTTGTCTTGTTATCGGCGTGATGACAATATTATATTTGCTCAGGAGAAAAATAAGGACTAAAAAAAGAACGATCAGGGATGCGGTGATGATCAAGAGTACTTGATGGGTTCGCTCGTTTTTCTGCGGGACCTCAGCGGGAGTGTACGCTGTGGCGGTTGTAGGAGACGTCGAAAAATAAGTCTTCAGCAGTTCATCTTGAAAATCGTATGAAGCGGCAGTTTTTTCTTTCACTTTTTCCATGGGAGTTGCTTTTTATACGGTCATGAACATTAGGATAGTATACTGCTATGGTAAAAAAAAGCAATAAGAATATTGCAGTAGTTGAGGATCATGCCTGCCAGCAGATGTGGTCGAAATCGCAGAACCCGCATTTTGATTCATCTCGCTGGGGAAGCCGCTCAAAGGAGAGCCGATGGATATCGCGCCAGGCCGAAAGAATAACGCTCTCCAATTCGCGGACCATTTCATCGGTGATCTCTATCTTCCTACTGACGAACTCGCCTTCTCTGAGGCCGTACTTTGCCACGGTGGCACGAACCGGTTCGACGAAAACAAGCACCCCCTCACCCACCGCGGTAGCGGGATCACGGTGTTTGTCGCGGTCAAAAAGCAGCTTATACGCGACCAGCTGGCGAAGGTACCCGTCGCATTGATCGCTCGCCAGGTCATGGGTGCCGGTGGCCAATTTTTTCAAGTGCTCATCGGGTTTTCCCGTCTTGTAATCGACAACGCGGACGAGACCTCGATCAGGGTCCGCAAGCTCTGTCTTATCATATTTGCCGGTAAAGAGCAGATCGTCCGAGAGCATGATCGCGAGTTTCTTCTCGAGTCCGAGGGGTCGTATCGGCGAGCGGGCCTCCCGGGAAAACCATCCCCGCAGTGTCTCCAGGTGGCGCAGACAGCCCGGTGCCAGCGATTTTCCCGCTCCCTGATAGTCGAGTTCTCTGATGAAAGCTGATTTGAAAAAATTAAAATCAGGGAAAACCGATTTCTGCATAAAAGAGAGGTACGTATCTTCCAGAGCTTTGTGAACACAGTTGCCGAAGACCAGGCCCAGTCTTTTTTCCGATGGCAGCATGATCACATTATCGTATAAAAATTTGCGCTTGCAGGTAAGATAGTTGTTAAGGCTGGTCGGGTTCATCGTAAGATTCGCGATAATATCCTTAAGAACGGCGTCCGTACCGATAAAGGGGTCTTGCGCCGTTGACGGCGTTAAGAAGCTCTTGATCACCCTTTCCTCGGTACTATCGAACGCGGGGCGTGTTGCTGGAAGGCCTATGCCGGAAAGATACGAGCTCGTGACGGCGTGTTCGTTGGGGCTGGCAGTATAGATGAGATTTGAGCGCGCCCGTGAGGAAGCGACGTAAAAGAGCCTGGTTTCATCGTGCAGGGCAAGCGATGTCAGGCGGATCTTGTCGTTGACGGGAGCCTGACTCTTTATGAGCTCACCCGGAAGCGGTATTAAATCAGCTTTCGCCCGTATCGGCCAGTTCTTGTCCTCAAGGCAAAACGGAATGAAAACGGTATGAAACTCAAGACCTTTGGAACCGTGAGCGGTCAGGAGCCGGACGCCTTCCTGGGACATCGTTACCAGCTCCCCGGCAAGCGGAACACCATGCTCCTTTTTAATCGATAATTCTTCGAGAAAATCGGCAAGGTCGATCGCGGGCTCGGCAAGATCAGCTTCCTTGACGGCGTTCACGAGAGAAGAGAGCGCCCGCAGGTCCCTGATTTTTAACAGGCGATCGTCGGCATATTTTTTCAGGATATAGCGGAAAATACCCGCATCATCAATGTACCGTAAAAG
>JBAWYO010000267.1:0-1917 GCA_037143495.1 Candidatus Omnitrophota bacterium
TCTTTTTAGCTTGGTCTTTCGCTGAAAGCGAAAGTAAAAAGAGATTTTTCCGAGCGACTGCCTACCGCAGGAGCAGGCAGGAGCGATCCAGCGAACCGGTTGACGCGACAGGACCCGTAAAAATTAATTCTCATATTTTTAAATTCAGCGCTGCGCTTTTTTTATTTCAGCCAGCAGCACTTTGACGAAATCTTTTTCCTGCACCTTGCCGGCGACCTTCCCGTTCTTAAAGAGAATACCGCATCCTTTTCCTGCCGCTATCCCGATGTCGGCACCCCTTGATTCGCCGGGGCCATTCACGACGCAACCCATGACAGCAACCTTAATACACTTATCAGTCATTGGTCGTTGGTTGTTGGCCGCTAGCTTGGCATTCAATTCGTCGACAATACTGACCAGATCGACCTCGCACCGTCCGCAGGTCGGGCAGGAGATCACCTCGATCTTTTTTTTGCGCAAAGCAAGAGCATTAAGTATATCGATGCCCGCGACAACCTCATCGGCCGGATCGCCGGTCAGCGACACCCTCAGCGTATCTCCGAGCCCTTCGGCAAGTAATATTCCGATCCCGACACCCGATTTAACAAGACCGCTTCGCAACGATCCCGCCTCGGTGATACCGATATGAAAAGGGTAATCGCAGAGCTCGGCCATATGACGGTATGCCTCAAGCGTTTCGTTCACATCCGACGCCTTGAGCGAGATCACAATATCATGAAAATCAAGCTCTTCGAATATTTTTACATACCGGGCAGTGGCTTCGACCATCGTATCCGCCAAGCCGCTTTTCCTGACCCCATGACCCTTGCCCTTTGCCCCTTCACCCGTAACCGAGCCCGCATTAACCCCTATTCTGACGGGTACCTTCTGTCTGCGTGCCAACCGCACAACCTCGGCAATATCCTCCTTACGGCGGATATTCCCCGGGTTGAGCCGTATCTTATCCGCCCCCGCCTTGATAGCCTCGAGCGCAAGACCATAATGAAAATGAATATCGGCAACGATCGGGATCTTTATACCCTTCTTGATCCCGGTTATCGCCCGGGCAGCCTCCCGATCGACCACCGCCACGCGGATAATGTCACACCCGAGCCGTTCCAATTCATTGATCTGACGCACCGTGGCGCGCACATCGCGGGTATCGGTCTTAGTCATCGATTGTATCGACACGCCGGCGTTACCGCCGATAGCGACTGAACCGACCTTAACCTTGCGCGTCTTTCTTCGGATCATCATTTTTTGAGAATAAACCGGAATATATCACCATACGTCGCAAAGAGCATTAGTCCGATCAGCAACGTCAGTCCGACCTGCGCGGCGATCTCCTGCGCGCGCATACTCAACGGTTTGCCTTTTATCTTTTCGATCAGGAGGAAGAAGAGATGCCCGCCGTCAAGGACCGGGACCGGCAGCAGGTTGAAAATAGCGAGCGAGGCGCTCAGCATCGCCATCAACTGGAGCAGGTAGATAACTCCCAGCTGGGCCGCTTTGCTGGTGATGACAAAAATCCCGATCGGTCCGGTGACCGATTCCTTGACCGACATCTTACCCGCCACCAGAAAAACCAGCGATTTAAGTGTCATGACTGTTAGCCGGTAAAGCTCTTCGCCCGCTTTGATGAACGATCTAAAAAACCCGTATTTGACGGTAATGATCTCATTGGAAGGACCGATCCCGACAAGGGAGATCACCTGCTTTTTGCCGAAAGGATCCGTGATCTCCTTGCGCTGGGGCGTCAGAATGACATTGACAACATCAGTACCTAATCTTGTCGGACGCTCGAGCGTCATCGCGATGTCGCCGTCTTTTTTATTGTGGATAATATCGGTCATCTCTTCCCAGAACCGAACCCGCTTTCCGTCGACCGCCACGACCAGATCACCCGCCATCAGATGGCCGGCAGCCGCGGGATACCCT
>JBAWYO010000268.1:0-1905 GCA_037143495.1 Candidatus Omnitrophota bacterium
CCCGAACGCAGCCCGGCCTCGCAGGGGACGGGCAAGTGTTCCAGCGAACCGGTTGACGCGACAGGACCCGTAAAAAATTTACTCCTAGAGAAGCTCTTTTACGCCAGCTTATTGATCACTAATCCGGAGAGGAGCTTCGGGTAGAAATACGTTGATTTGTGCGGCATCTTATCGCCTATCTTGGCGATGTCGCGCACCTGGGAGACTCTGGTAGGATTGAGAAAAAAAGCCACGGAACACCTGCCGCTATTAACCTCGGTGATCGCGTGCCGGGGATCCCTGGTATAAACAACACATTCTTAATTGGCTATCTTTTCTTTCAGGCCGGTGATCCTGTCAAAGATGATCCCGTGCAATATCGAGACGTCGAGACGCTTCCACTCACGGGAACGTTTCTCGGTGATAGCCCTGTCAATATTAACATTCTTTTTAAGCGTCAGCAGGTAGAAGGGCCTCTTGTGGGCATAGACACCAACGGCGTAACGCCCTTTTCCAACGGACTCCATCTTCGCGAAGAGTTCCTTCTCGGTAGCGCACTCTTCGACGGTGAAATACTCTTCCATTCGCATAAGGAGCGAAGCGATATCGAGATCGACCCCTTTAAGGAGCCGGTGAGTCGCGAGGATCGTCAGCGTCTTGTCGCTGAGCGGCGCGAAATAGGTCATAACATAATCGTAGTCATGGGTTGCGGTCTGTCGTGCGACAGGGCGCTCTCGTTGCGAGCGCATCTCCTCGCGGTACATGCGCGCAACCTCGAACCGGTGATGCCCGTCGGCGATAAAAACATCCTTATTGCCCAGAAACCGCTGTATCGTTTGTATCTGGGTTTCGTCCTGGAGGCGCCAGAGACGGTGGCGAACGCCTTCGCTGGTAACATCGCAAAAAGGCGCCTTCTTCATCGCTCGCTGCAAGACCGCGCCGGTGACATTCTTATCGTCGGGATAGAGCGTGAAGATCGGACTTAAGTTGGCCTTCACTTCCCGCGTCAGGTTGAGACGGTCTTCCTTAGGCTTCGCGAACGTGCGTTCATGCGGGAGGACACGACTCGTCTTCGGATCCTCGATCATCATGCGGGCAATGAACCCGACGCTTTTGCGTCTGGCGGTGCCGACACGGTAATCCTGGGAGTAGACATAGATCGCCGGAACCGCGTCCTGTTTCAATATACCTTCGCCGGCCCATCGGTTGAAGGCATCCCGCGCGCGCGTATAGCGGTTGTTCTTCGCCGAATCGGCGGAACTTTGCTTGCCCAGAATAAGGCGAACCACATTATAGTCACTCTCCCGGTAAAGCGCTTCCTGCATCGACGACGGTATCACATCATACGGGGGAGCGACGACATTCGCCATCTTTATTTTGCGGGGATCGTAGAGTACGCCTTTAAAGGGCTCTATGCGGGGCATATGTCTCCTTGTTGCTACTCTTTCTTTTTTGCCGCCGGACAGGACGAGCAGGACGGTCCTTTGCCTGCCCCGTCGCACTTCGGCGCGGACGTTTTCGAGCCTGAAGAGGCTGATGAGCGCTTATAATCCGTTTCATAAAAACCGCTGCCCTTAAAGATGATCCCGGAACCGGCGCCGATGAGGCGCTTCAGCGATGGCTTTCCGCACGAGGGACACTTCTTGAGCGTCTTGGCGGTCATGCTCTGGAATAATTCAAACGCGTGTTTGCAACTGTTACATACATAATCATAGGTTGGCATATGGATTCCTTTTTACCTGAAACCTTTCTTGATCTTTTCCTTCAGGCTTTCTTTCCCGGGTGTTTCGCCGGATGCCCGGGCGAACTCTTCAATGAGCCTGCGTTGTTCGGCATTGAGGCTTGCCGGTATTTCAACCTTGACCCGGACGAGCTCGTCACCCTGCCCGCGCTGGCGCAGGTCCGGTATTCCCTTCTCCCTGAGCC
>JBAWYO010000269.1:0-1867 GCA_037143495.1 Candidatus Omnitrophota bacterium
GAACCGGTCGGCCAGATATTCTTTCATCGTTTTAATGACCGCGTCAAAGAACGCGTCCGCTTTCTCTGCCGGCAATAATGCCCCTATCTCCCGGATTCCTTTTTTTGCTTTCGCGGGGGCCCGCAGCCGGCGCGCATACCGGGTGTCGTCTTTGAGCCGCTGTTTCCATCTTCGCAGGAGCACCATGGTGATAAAGAGCAAAAAACTGACCGCGTGCACCAGCCAAAACCAAAGAGACTGGTACAGGTACCGGCCCGCGCGTCGCATGGTTCCGGGAGAATCTTTAAGATAGATAATGTCCCTCCCCAGCTCTTCCTTCTGCGTTGGCTTTACCGGCGCTTGAAAGGTCGGCGATTCTATCAGTTTAGTCTGAGTCTCTTGGGCTTTAGCGACCGTGATCGGTATCGGAGCGTTGGTCAGGATCTCATACTGCCCTGTTCTCGTGTTAAAAAACGCGAAACGAACCTGCGGCGTAGCGGTTATCTTCTCCGAATCGGGTATAATGACCTGCTCGAATACTTTTTCATTCTCACCCTGTTTGACCTGGGGGTCGTAGATCTTAAAGCCATCTTGAGGGATCAGGCGCGGCACCTTAACGCTCTCAAAATTGCCCGCGCCCCTGATGCTCATTTTGAGCGTAATAGGATCCCCCGCTTTCACCTGAACCGGTGTCGCTTCGACGCTCAGCTGAAAATCACCCAGGGTGCCATCAAAACCATCGGGTTTGCCCTCCGGGGGAAGGGGCAGGACCGTGACCGGCACCGCGGCCGACTTGACTTCAAGGGGTGATACCTCATATCCACCGAAGAAATCGTCGAAAGCGCCGAGACCGCCGAAAAGATCATCATTGAACGGGCCTCGGCGACGCTGATTTTGCCGGCGGACCGCGAGATTGCATTTTAATTTCGCGGGGCCCAGGGTACATTCTCCCGGCTTCAAAGCGAACATCGGGGCCGAAAACTCGATAACATCGTAGAGCACCCCGCCCAATTCCTCGCGGTACTGCTTCGGTTGGGCAAACTTCTCGATAGAAAAATCGTTCGTTTCGAGCACCGGAAATTGTATATCCCGCGCAGCCAGACGATTAACGTACAGTTTTATCGTCAATGAGGTGCTCTCATTAACATAGACCTTTCTCTTGAGCGCGCTTACCGCCAGAAAGATCCGGTCCTTCAACTCTTCCGGGTTTACTTTTTGGCTCGATTGCTCTGAGGGATCCGGCGCGGAGGCGGAAGGTTGCCGGCCCGCAGGAGGACTCGAAAGAACGGTAACGGTTATCGGCTTCGACGTAAGCGTCGTGCCCTGCGCGTCAGCTGAAAAAGGCCCGAGCGTAAACGTTCCTGTTTTTAAGGGGATCAGCGTATAGATATGGGTAATAGAGCTGGTAACGGCGCCGTTAACGATCGAAACCATCGTCGAAGGCCCGAGATATCGCGCGTCAAAACCGTCTATTTTGTTGAGTGTGGGCGCTGAAATATTCTGGGTACCATGGAAGGAGAGTTCAAGCTGCAACGCCTCACCAAGGGAGACCGTAGTGCGGTCAACCGTCGCTTCAAGCTGGATATCCCCGGCACAAGCCGATGCTACCAACAGAAACACACCTATACTGGTAAGAGCTACGATTCTTTTCATACGGCAAATCTACCAATCCTTCGCGACCTGACTATCATAGCCGCTCCCATCCCGCTTGTCCATATAATCCGGCTTCGCTTCATCACGCCCGTAACGCTCCACGAGCGTGCGCGCTTCTTCTTTCGAAAGTTCCTTCTTCTCCCCTTCCCCTTGCGGGGACCCTTCGGGCATCCCCTGAGCTTTTTCCGCGGGCTTTTGCTCTTCCCCCTGCTCTTTTTTCTCCGTTTCCCCTTGC
>JBAWYO010000270.1:0-1833 GCA_037143495.1 Candidatus Omnitrophota bacterium
GAGATATATCCCGCCCAACAGTATCGCAGCGATGTCGCTCCCTCCGAGAATATCATCGGGGTCTACGACGGGAAGATCAAGCTGCCGGAGTATTCGGACATGACCGAGAACGATTACCGGCGTATCGTCTACCATGAATACATGCACGCGATCGTCTTTGATCTCTCGGGCGGTCGGGCGCCCACCTGGCTGCACGAGGCTCTCGCGACGAACGCCGACCCGGGGTTTACGGCGGATGACGGATATCTCGCCTATCTCTACCAGAATGGCAAGCTCGTCGCTCCCCGGGATCTCGACCCCTATTTTCTGGATATGGGCAACCACGACCACCTGATGACCGCCTACAACGAGGCGAACGCGCTTATCCGTTATTTTCTTTCAAGATATAATTACTGGCATATGAAAAATATATTGACAGATCTTAAGCGCGGGATGAATATAGATGAAGCGTTCAAAAAAGAGGTTGCCGTAGATATCGGCGGACTCTTCGAACAATGGCAGGAAGCTGTTTTCAAGCGGTAAGGGAAGGTACCGGCTTTTCGGAGCGCGGTAATGATCATCCGGTCCGCGCGGACCGGATCATGATAGAGAGCGTAAGGGGGGATGCATGAGAAGAACGGTGATCGCGGTCGCGCTGGCTGTGGGCCTGCTGCTGCCGGTCGGGACATGTCTGGCGTATAATTTTTTTGACGGTAATGACTGGAACCGTCTCGACACCTATGGTCTTGCTCCGGCTGAAGAAACACAGGTGAAGACGATGTTTTTGAAAACGATCTACGAGGTCAGTCTTTTTAACGGGGCGCCGCTCCTGAAGATAGATATGGCGGGCGCAAAATTACCGCAGACGTATAACGCTGATTTTACGGGGTATGTCGGGACACTCAATACATTTTACGCCGATCTCAAGAATCTCGGTTTCCCGCTCTTCTTCGCGTTGCGCGTGGCCGATCTGGTCAAAAAAGGAGCGCCCGACGCCGAAGTCGAAAATTATAAGACCGCGATCATGATGAAGCTCAGGGAGCAGGGGCTCTGGAAATAGGCGGTAGCGATAGCGCGTTTTTTAAGGGAGGAATGATGGATACAAAAAGAAAAGGCCTGCTGGCGGTAATAGCGGTTTCGATAGCCGGCGCGCTTCTCGTGATAGTGTCGGTCGTGCGTTTACCCGAACAGAAGACGGTGCCGGCGGCTGAATCCGCGGCAGCCGCGGAACCGAAATTCAACGATGGGGCCGATTGGTCGGCGATAGATATGCTGAAAGCCCCGGACGGGCCGAAGCAGTTGATCAAGGGGGATATTTTAAAACTGACGATCGAGAGCAGCGCCCTCAGCGGGAACCCGCTCCAGAATGAACACGCGGTGATCCCCGACTACATCAACTATCTGGATAATTTTTACCGGGACCCGGACAATAAACCGATGCCGGTCTTCTTCGCGCTCAAGATAGCCGATATGGCGGGCACCGGGTCCGATAACGCGTCGATAGCGGCGTACCGGCTTACCGTGATGCAGAAACTTAAAAACACCGGTCTTATAAAATAGCTACCGTGCGGGAGATCTTCAAGCATATCGCCAGAGTGGACCCCTTTAAGGTCCTTTTTTGCGCCGCGGTCGGCGGTGCGCTCATTATATCCTGCATTGTTTTCCGTCCCATCGTACGGTCGGTATTTCATCTCGATGAGGCGGAAGAGGCCTTGATCGGTTTACAGATCAGCCGTATCGGGCCCCGGGCGTTCCTTCCCGTGCCCGGGGGGAACATGCCGGTGACCCATCCGCTGCTCTATACCTATACGCATGCCCTCGTGCAGCGGCCCTTCGGTCCCGGAGAATTCCCGT
>JBAWYO010000271.1:0-1807 GCA_037143495.1 Candidatus Omnitrophota bacterium
GTCGATAATATGCCGGGCACATTACAGCCAAAACCCAGCAGCACCGGAATGATCGCGAAACCATGGAGCCCCAGACGATGCAGAACATTGTCGAGCAAGATCGCCAGGCGTGGCAGATAACCGCTATCTTCCAGGACGCTTAAAATGAGATAGAACGATATCACGTACGGAAGAACCATCCCGAACTCAATGTACGGCGCTGTCGTCAGGACCCCCATCGATTGTTTCAGATCTATCCTGCCGCCGATCAGGTCGCCGATGAGCAGATGATGTAAAAATCCACGTTCCCCCAGCGACGAACTCAATCGCGAGAGCGGCGGCAGCACATACCGCGCAAAGAACGGATCGGTTATTTTAGTGATGATACCTTCGCCCAGGAACCGCACGATCTGGAAAGAGACGTAGATGATCCCGACAGCGACCACCAGGCCGGTGAACGGCTGCACTGAAGCGTCTTCGAGCGCTTCCCTGATCGTGTGATGCCGGTGGGTCAGCTGCTGCGCCTTCTCGACGATCGTCCCGATCTCCTGCCAGCGCTCCTGTCGGGTCAGTCTTCCACGGACGGGTGCTTTTGCCTCGCCTATCCTCGCTATCAGAAATCGTATACCGACGCCCGTCACCGCGCACGTTGATATGACCGGTACGCCGAGAAGCTCTTCGAGGGCACGCACATCGAGCCGGATACCCCGGTGCTGTGTATCGTCGCACATATTCAGGCAAACGATCAACGGATACCCTTCCTCGATCAGTTCAAGCGTCAGGTACAGATTGCGCTCCAGATTCGTCGAATCGAGGATGTTGATAACGACCGCGTCCTGACGGGGATACTCTTTCAGGAGGGATACCGCTACCTCCTCGGCCTTTGAGGTCGGCTCAAGAGAATAGGTGCCGGGAAGATCAACGACCTCTATCTTCTCCTCGCCGATGATCAGATGCCCCTGCATAACCTCGATCGTCGTGCCGGGGTAATTGGAAGAGATCACCTGCACGCCGGTGAGCCGCGAAAAGATGACGCTCTTGCCAACGTTCGGATTACCGATCAGGAATATTTTTTTTGTCATGCGGTCTCAAGAAAAATTTTGGCGGCGACCGTATGGCCGACCGCCAGGACCCCCCGCCCCACTTTTATCGCGACGGGTCCCCGCATCGCGAACTGGCTCATCTTTACGATCTCCCTGCCCGGATAGAGCCCCATGCTCGAAAGCCTGTTCTGCAGAAGAGCGGTCCCCTGGATCTCGTGGATCCTCCCCTTCTCTCCCGTCTTAAAACGCGCCAGCGAAACAGTTTTCATAACCCTTCCGTAAAACGGTTCGTGATCGGCATCCGTCGGTCCCTGCCGAACGCCTTCGGAGTGATCTTGATGCCCGGGGAAGCCTGGCGCCGCTTATACTCATTGCGATCGATCATGCGCGTAACCGCGCCTACCCTCTTCCGCGCAAACCCCTGTCGCAAGAGATCGCGGGCGCTCTTATCCTGCTCAACATACGCCTCAATGATCGGATCGAGCGCTTCATACGGCGGCAAGGTGTCGGTATCTTTCTGACCCGGGCGCAACTCAGCCGTCGGAGCCCTCGTGATAATGCGCCGCGGGATGATCTCCTGCTCTTTATTGACGACCTGACGCGCGAGCTGATAGACCAGCGTTTTGGGGACGTCCTTAATGACGGAAAATCCCCCCGCCATATCACCGTAGAGTGTGCAATAGCCGCAGGATATCTCGCTCTTATTCCCGGTCGTCAGGACCAGGTAACCGAATTTGTTCGAGAGCGCCATCAGCAGATTACCGCGTATGCGCGCCTGGATGTTC
>JBAWYO010000272.1:0-1800 GCA_037143495.1 Candidatus Omnitrophota bacterium
GATGAAATTCCGGCAGAAGGCAGGCCTGGCCGCGAGAGGCCGCGTAGAAAAAGACGATTTTTTAACGTTTTGGTCCGATGCGGGTGCCTGGCTGATGATCGGCGCGTATGTACTTGTTTTTACGATCGTGTCGTTGATCAAGTATGATGCTTTTATGTATAACGATTTTGATCTTGCCGTGCACGCCCAGACGCTCTACAACATAGTGCACGGTTCGATCGAAAGCTCGATCCTGGGAGTCCCCTTCTTAGGAAACCATTTGAATTTTATTCTTTTTTTAATAGCGCCGCTCTATGCGATCTGGAAGAGTCCTGTGGTGTTGCTGGTGCTACAGGCGCTAGCGCTGGGAATATCCGCGTATCCCGTCTATCTGATCGCAAAAGAACATCTGCCGCGCGCTTTTAGCCTGCTGATACTCTGCGCCTATCTCCTCTATCCCGCGCTCGGGTATCTGAATCTGTACGAATTCCATCCGACGGTTTTCGCGACCCTTTTTCTCGCCGCCGCGATGTACTGCATTCTGCGCGAGAAGTTTATGTACTATCTTATCTTTCTATTATTCGCTTTCCTTTGCCAGGAAAATATCCCGCTGGTTGTTTTTTTTCTCGGCGTCTATCTCCTGGTCATTAAAAAAACTCCCCGGTGGTGGGTGACCACGATCATCGTTTCAGCCGCTTGTTTCTGGCTTGGCGCGTACCAGCTTATTCCGCATTTCGGCAAAGGAATGATCAAGTTTATCGGGATCTACGGCTATCTGGGGTCAAGCCTGAGCGAGGTTGCCAAGAATATTATGCTTCATCCGATACAGGTATCCGGCATCCTCCTTAAGAAAGGGAATATTATCTACGTGACCCAGATCTTCGGCCCGCTCGCGTTCCTGCCGCTTTTGAGCCCGGTCTCACTACTCGCCTGCGTGCCGACGCTGCTCCAGCACATGCTTTCGCTGCGGATGACCGAGCAGACGATCTATTATCACTATACGGCCGAGCTTATTCCTTTTATCTTTTGCGCGGCTATTATGGGAATGAAGCGCGCCCTCAGATTTCCGAGCCTGGCGGGTAAAGAGAGGAGCGTTCTCGGGGCGCTCTTCGCGGTTATCGTTGTTTCGAACCTGATCCTGGGGCCGGCCAAGAATGTCGGCGATATCCTGACGCGCCCGAAAAATGAATTACACTTTGCTAAAGAAGCTTTTCTTGCTAAAATACCCCGGGACGCGGAGGTCGCGGCAACATTCGCGTTTCTGCCGAAGTTATCGGGAAGGCAAAAGCTCTACTCGCTGCATCACGCTATTATGGGCAAGTACACACTGTCGGACGTGCCGTACGAATTGCCGGCAACGACGCATTACGCTCTTGCTGATTTCGATGACGACCTGACCTTTAAATCAACGTTCTATACGTCTCAGGGCGGCGCGAATCTGCGCCGGCTTTTTGCCGACGGAAGGTTCGGGCTTGTCGCGATGGTCGAATCGATCGCGCTTTTTAAACGCGGTGCCGGGGATGCCGAGGGGCTCTACCGGATCCTCCCGCGGGAGCCGGCTCCGCAGCGGCGCTGTAATGCGACGGTTAACGCGGAAATAGAATTGATCGGATGCGATATTGACCGCGCGCGGATCCCCAAAGGGGTCCTTGAGTTGCGGTTCTTCTGGAAATGCCTGAAGAAAACAGAAAAAACCTATGGGGCATTTATCGAGTTGAGCGACCGGCGCAGCGGCACGCTGATGAAGCGCGCCCCCCGGTTTATCTGGGCGGCGCGAATCTGCGCCGGCTTTTTGCCGACGGAAGGTTCGGGCTTGTCGCG
>JBAWYO010000273.1:0-1790 GCA_037143495.1 Candidatus Omnitrophota bacterium
CTTTTGCGCGTCTATAGTAACCGCGGTGAACGGCCCCCAATCCGTAACAAAGAAGCCGCCGCTCTTATTAAAGGTATCGTATGGGATGTGGAGGCATACACCTCTCCCCAATGGAAAGCGGATCAGGATTGGGGGCCGTTCACCGCGGTTACTATAGACGCGCAAAAGATCGTCCATGACAACGGACTTGAATTTAACGTTCAGCCGTCGCATTGGGCGAGCGAGGCGGTACTTGAAAATAAGAGGCCTGCTAAAGGATTTGAAGTATTCAGGGATAACGCGACATTCACTGACCCGTTCTATAATATGTCGTATCGCACCGACGGCGCTGAGCTCGCGAAGTTTGCGTTGACGAATGGCCAATACGGCGTTGCGCAGGTTATCGGCGCGGAAATGCTTCCTGATGTTGATCTCGGCGCGAGGGTCAGTTTCGGCGTGGCCGATCCTGCCCGCGGCGCGCAAGTTGCCAATCTCCCGGCAGAACTAAAGAAAGCGGTCGATCTCAGCGCCGCGGCAAAACCGAAGTCATTTGCCGGGCATTTCGTGCATACGTCAGGGACCGTGCATCTCGGAGAGCTATTCGCTGCTTTGGGCGGCGTCAAGGGCGTAGAACCCGCTCCGGAGCCTGTCGCTCCCGCGCAGCCGGCTCCCGCGACGCCCGCTCCGTCGACTCCGGGTCCCGCGACGTCCGCGCCGGCTCAACCGGCTGCGCCAAAACCATCCGCTCCCGCTCCCCGCGTGCAGGGGCAGTCGCTCGAAGGATATAAACATGAAGTCGACGCAAACGGGCAGCCGGCGCGTCCGGTGCCGATCGTAAAACCTTCAGGATCGGCGTTTACGGTTGCGTCTTTTGAGGCAACCCTTACCGCGAAATTGAGGCCGCTCGCTGAAAACAAGGCTACCCCTGAGAGCGCGATCGCACTTTTAGATCAGCTTGAGATGGATATTTTTGTGAAATTGCGCGATGACGCCAGCAAGGATAATGCCGCGAAAAACGAGATCGTCTTTGATGCGCTTAAACAGGTATTTTTGAAAGCCACGGATCGGAGCATAGCTGAGCGCGCGGGTCGGCTCCTCGAGTCTTTTTCACGTCTGCCGGGTTTTGAGGCGCGGCTGGAGACGCTCCGCGAAGAATTGAGCGCAGTGGTTGCGGCAACTCCCGGACCAGCGACGCCTGCGAAGGAGCGCCTGACCTGGGTGCAGAATATTATCGCGCAGGCCGCGCGCAGAGGGCTGGGCGTCGTTCTTGAATCGAATGCCCGGCTTATCGAGGGCGCCCAAGTTGTCAATACCGATAAAGGGGTCTCCGAAGAGGAGTTGAGCAATGTTCTTATATCGAATGGTAAGTACGGCGGTACGATGCCGCCGCGCCTCTGGGTTGCGAGCGAGAAGGAGTCACCGGTCGAGGTAAAGACCGTTGATGTGAAGGTGGGCGTTCCGGGAGCCGATGCTGCGGACTTCCAGGCCCCACAGCGCAATACCGCGACGAATAAATTCATGATCATCGATGCGGGCGCCGCCGTCAGGTTCGAGGTAAAACTCTTCGCGAAGGAACCCGTCCCGGAGGGCGCAACGATCACGCTGACGCTGCAGGGTGTCAATAAGTCGGCGATGGCGCGCTTTGAGGCGTGGGGTAAAGCCTCTCAAGGCGCCTATGTGGTGAGTTTTGACGAAAAGAACGAGACCGTGCATATTACCCGGCAGCAAAAGCTCGAGTGTAAAGGCGGGGAGCTCAGCAATACTTTTGAACTGCCGTCGGATCTCTTCGGCGTCGGGCAGTTCCGCTACGG
>JBAWYO010000274.1:0-1782 GCA_037143495.1 Candidatus Omnitrophota bacterium
CATCCCGCGTGCGCGGATACTGCACGGCGGCCGCTCCGGTGGGGTCGGTGACAGGTTCGCCGATCATGAGTTTATAGATTATATCGGTAAATTGCGTCAGCGTGCTGTAGGCGCTGCCGTAGGAGAGGATATCGGCGATCGTAATCCCGCCCTTCGTCGCTCCATTATTCCCGATATTGTCGCCATCGAGACCCGTATTGAACCGCGCGGCGCCAAGGATGAGTGGTTTCTTGTCGGCGGTCGAGGCGCTCTGGATCGGTTTTAAGACCTTCTCTTCGAGCCCTTTGCCGAGGTCGGTTTTCTTCGTCGTGACTTTTGTTTCGATCGGGATCCAGTTGGCCGGGTTATCCGGCTGCCCGTTCGACGGCATATTCTGGCTGTCGTTATTAACAGCTCCAGGGGTCAGCTGGCGATCGATCTCGACGGTTTGATCGAAGACCGTGGCGCCGTTAACCTCGATAACCGTGCGCTCCTGCGTGTAGGTACCCGCCGAGCAGATATACTGTGTCGTCGTCACGGTCATCACACCGCCGTTAGCGAGGAGCTGCCGCGACGCCTTGGCAGCCGCCGCTACCCTCTGCAGCGCCATATTTTTGACGTCGGTAGCGAGATTGATGAGCGCGGTCCGCGTCGCGTTGATCTCGGTGATCTGCGCCGTATAATTCTGGTTCGCGCGCATGCGGGAGAGATTGATCTTCGCGATCGATTCGTCGGCGCCCGATATCGTCTCGCCGGAACCTTTGGCGAGCGCCTTGATCGCCGCGAGCGCCGCCGCGCTCATCGCGTGGGTCAGGAACGCGGTCCCGGCGCCGAGCGCCGCCGCTATTAACGTCTTAAACTGCGTCGCGTATGACTGGAGCGTCCCTAAATTCAGCACGTTAAAGTAGGTGACCGGTGTCTGTATTAAGGAAAGGATATAGAACGGGAGCACATACGTGGACATGCCCGGCTGCTGGCGCATGGCGCCCTGATATGCCATATAGAAGTCGAGCGCCATCCGCTCGAGCGAGGTGATCTCGCCGCGAAGGGCGTTCATCTCGTCTTTGTCACACTGGGCGAGCGAATACTGCCAGGCGGTGTACGCGTTGAGCGCCTCGGCGCTCGCGAGCGCGTTGATCCGGGTGGTCTGGGTCGTAAAGACGGCTATCGCGTCGTTCGAGATAGCGGTCTGGGTCTGGGCAATGACCGCGGGCAGGTCGGTATGGACCACGCTCCAGACCTTATTGAAATGGAAGAGATCGAACGCGTAATAGGCGGCCGCGAGCGCCTTGCTCAGCGTATACCAGGTGGTCATGAACTGGTCGGTATCGCTGATCCCCTTTCCGACGGAATCGTTATTGGCGAAATGCGCGCGAAAATAGTAGGTTGAGGGCGTAGTGTTCAGAAGATTGTACTTGTCGTACTTAAGCGCAGTCTTTTGGTCAGCGCTCAAGCTGGAATTATCGAAGCCGGTATCAAAATAAGGATCGTAATACTGCTTCGTCCACGTGTCGGCGTAATCCCCTATATTATTGCGCACCGCCTGGACGACCTTCTCCATCTCGAACGCCCGCAAGCTCGGGTGCTGGTTAAAGTGAGCGGGATCATCCTTGTCCTGGATCGGGGTATAAAGTCTCGCTGAATTCGCCGTCGAGACGTCCACGTCCTGAGTATCAAGGGCCGCGTCAAAGGTCGCCTGATCCATCGCATGCGTATCGCTCCACCACTGGTACATATCCTCGGCCCATGGGGCGACGTGCCAGTACCAATCCCCGTAAGCGTAGCCGTTGTACCACCAAGAGC
>JBAWYO010000275.1:0-1778 GCA_037143495.1 Candidatus Omnitrophota bacterium
GTGAGCGGCTAAAAATGACAGGGGTTGTTCATATGGGGTGGCGTTCCGCCAGCGCGGGTATTCTCAGAAAGACCGGTATTGATCTTTCATCATTTCTCTGCATCGCGGGCGTTGGTATGCGCGCCTGTTGCTACGAAGTGGGGGAAGAATTCCTCGACAAGCAGTTGCTCGCTGATTTTCTATCGCGCAAGGAAGGGAAGCTCTACCTTGACCCGGTTGCCTTTGCCCGCGCGCAGCTTGTGGGTGAAGGGATGCGCGAGAATAATTTTATCGATCTTGGTATCTGTTCCCGATGCTCTGATAAAGGTTTCCATTCACACCGGCGTACCGGCACCGCACATCGCACGCTTTCGTTCGCGCTTATGCGAGATGCCGGGAACTAATTTTTGTTTAAGGTTATTGAAATATGATAGAATTACAAGAGCATGAAAAATATCTTGGGGCAGCTACCGGCGGGTTTGCCCTGAGGCGTAAAGATTTTGCGAGCGAGCGTGGGAATTGAATGGAGCTCCCGCGTTTTGATACGGTTTGCTTGCAAACCGTATCAGCAGGGCGGCATATCATGCCATATCAATTCCAGCGAGCCGCAAAATTAGACGAAGGGCTGCCCGCCGGTCGAGCTGCCATCATGGATAGGCACTAATCCCCGAAGGAGGATCTATGGATGATCTATTGAGAAGAGTGATCATGGCGAGCGGTATTTCCGGTTTTGAATCAGAGATCGCGGCGCTGATGACCGAAGAGCTTAAACGCACCGGCGCGAAAGTGCAGACCGACAAATTCGGCAATGTCATAGCCCGTAAGGGTAATGGTAAGAAGAAGATCATGCTTGCGGCGCATATGGACGAGGTCGGCCTTCTTGTGAAGCATATCACGAAGGACGGCTACCTCCACTTTATCAAGATCGGCGGGGTCGATGATAAGATCCTTCCCGCGCAGCGGGTGCTGATAAAGACCGCGAAGGGAAATGTAGTCGGCGTGATCGGCGCAAAACCGCCGCATCTTCAGAGCGATAACGACCGCAAGAACTCCCTGCGTCATGAAGATATGTTCATCGATATCGGCGCGACGAGCAAAGAGGACGCGCTCAAGCGCGTGGAGATCGGCGACCCGGCGGTCTTCGAACCGAACTTCGGCGTTCTTTCCGGTAAGTTGTACTACGGCAAAGCGATCGACAACCGGATCGGCTGTTACGCGCTGATTAAGATCATGGAGAAGATCAAGGCTGATGCCGAGATCTACGCGGTGGCGACCGGCCAGGAAGAAGTCGGCCTTAAAGGCGCGCGGACCTCGGCGTTCAGTATCGATCCCGATTTCGCGCTCGCGATCGATACAACGGTCGCCGGTGATACGCCGCAGATCGTCGAGCGGGAATCATCGCTCAAACTCGGACAGGGTGTCGCGATCACGATCATTGAGGCGTCGGGCCGCGGCGTTATTGTCAGCCAGAAGGTCCGCAGGACGCTGGTCGATGTCGCCCGTAAAAACCGGATCAAATACCAGATGGACATTCTTGAAGGCGGGATGACGGACGGCGCGATGATCTATATGAACCGCGGAGGCGTTCCCACGGGGATCCTCTCAATACCGACCCGGTATATACATTCCCCGACCGGTGTTTTCCATATTGATGATGTCAATGCGGCCATCGCGCTCGGCATCCGGGCCGTTGAACGCATCGCGCGGGAAAAGTAACCGCCGGCCATGGCGACAAGGCAGAGGCAGCCGCGCGAGCCGCGGGCGTTCTTGTTCGATATGGATGGGGTCATCGTTGATTC
>JBAWYO010000276.1:0-1744 GCA_037143495.1 Candidatus Omnitrophota bacterium
GGTGTTCTTGCTGACCGAATCGGTGACCTTGCCGCCGTGGGCCTTGATGAGGTCTTTCGCCTCATCGCAAAGGAGAATAACCCGGCCCAGATGCCGGTCCACCGCACGATATTGGTCGATCGTCAACTCGGTTTTTTGCCGATGGAGCGGATCATCTTCTTCCAACGTCATCGCGCGGGAAAGCCCCTGTAATGTGCTCGCTTCCATGATCAGGGAAAGAATGCGGAAGCCATCAGGGTCTCTCTTCCCCAGCAGGGCTGGTTTCGCTTCAAGCGCTTCCAGAGCGACCGAGAGCGCCTTCACCGGATCTTGGATGATCGGCAGGCCGTCCCAGATCGCCTCGTCGGCAGTATCGACGGACACTTCTTCTCCGGAGGCTTCACCCGCCGCGCGCTGATCGCATGAAACGATCGCCCGGCGTGCCAGCTTGCGCGCCGCGTAACGGATAAGGACACATTTCTCGATCTCCGCTAAAGGGTAACCATCAAGAGCTTGCAGCTTCTCCACAGCAAGGCACAGGCTCCCGGCGAAATTTTTAATCTGATCTTTCTGTACGCATTCACGCATCATCTGCGCGATCGTCCACGCCGCCTGCGGATTCATCCTCACTATCGCGTCTTCGGTCGCGCGGCCCGATGCCGGCGAATTCTTTTTGGTACGGATATCCGCAAGCACTGACGCCCGATAGTCGATCGCTTTCTTCCTGAGTACGCCAACCTGCTCGGCAAGATCCTCGATCCCGCCGACCCACTCATGCTCTACCTCAAATATCCTTTTAAGCATATCCGCGCACATGTCGATCTCCACGAAGAGATGCGTCGTCAGCTGCCTTTGGTCCGCAAGATCCATACATCCGCGCTCGCCCCATTCTTTAACCAGGAGCGCATGCCCGCGCGCGCAGGCTGTGAACGCCCTGTCGACCGATCTTCCCGCGCCCGCAGAGATCGAAAGACGGAACTCCCTGACTAAAATATCGAGATGCCCGTTCATATAGTGCGTAAGAGCCGCCGTAGCATTGAGGGCGTTCTCCCTCAACGAAAGCGCGCGCAGCTCGGCTTTATCGCGCATATCCGGAACGCCGGGCGCGCCGCGATATGTATCGAGCTGGGCAACGAACGATCTCGCAGCCTTCGCCGAGCGCCGATAGAAGACCGCCGAACGGGTCAGGTGCTCTAACGCCTGGATAACATCCGCCTCTCTCTTCGGTGCCGGCATATAACGGTCTGCCAGCGCCCGCTCGATCTGGGCGCCCAGGGAAAGAAATTTTGCCTGAAGAAAATCCGGCAGAGCGGCGAATTGTTTCTGCATAAGAGACAAACGCACTAAATGTCCCGCGCCTTCGATATGTTCCCGGGTATCGGCCAGTCCGTTGCCGACCAATACCATTAAGACGAGCCGTTCGCGGATCGGGATATCTCGCAACGTGTCCTTGACCAGCTGAGGAAAACCTCGCCACATACCGGTGGACTCACACAGTATAACATCCTGTACCAATGGCCCTGCCGCTTCGCTGTAGGTGTCGGCAACTCTCCGCTCAAGCATAACCTCGGCTTGAAAATCGCGGCGCTGGTTAAAAGAGACCGGACGCAGGAGATCCATCGGTCGCTGACGGTCAGCGGTTAAGGCGACCTTTTCCGCCTGCGCGGCCGTCCCGCCCAGAAGGCTGATTATAAGCAAAAATATGTACAAGTTATTCTTCGTCATAGGTATAAAATCCCACGCTAAATACTTTTCTATATATTGG
>JBAWYO010000277.1:0-1740 GCA_037143495.1 Candidatus Omnitrophota bacterium
CTCGACCAGGGGGCAGCCCTTCAGCTAATTTTGCGGCTCGCTGGAATTGGTATGGAACCAAAAATCTTTACGCCTCAGGGCAGACCCCCTGGTAGCTGGCCGCCGATTATACATGGTGATTTTTACGGGTGGCGCGGCAATCCCGGTGAGCAGGACGTGAAAACCCGCGAGCGGGCATGGATCCCGAGGACCGCCGAAGGCGGGACGAGGGAGAGCGAGCGGGTTTTCCCGAACGCAGCCCGGCCTCGCAGGGGACGGGCAAGTGGTCCGGCGAACCGGTTGACGCGACAGGACCCGTAAAAATTATTCTTAAATAGAAGCGGGAGATCGATCAATGAGCAGATTCTATGTGCGCCCTGAAGATGTGCGAGGCGATACGATCGTCGTCACCGGCGATGAGGCCCATCATATCGTCGATGTGATGCGCATGGGGGAAGGTGACGGGGTCGTCGCCTTCGACGGTACCGGGCGCGAGTATGTCGGTATCATCAAAAAAATTTCCCGGGGAGGCCTCGAGATAACCATAGCGAACGTTATTGACGCTACGATCAGAAAAGGCCCTCTGGTCACGCTCGTACAGGCGCTCCCGAAAAGAGCGAAGATAGAGTATATCATTGAAAAGGCGACGGAGCTGGGCGTCGACGAGATCATCCCGCTGATTACCGAGCGGACGATCGTGAAGGTGAGCATCGAGAAGCGTCCTGACAAGCTCGCGCACTGGCAGAGCATCGCGTTGAGCGCGGCAAAACAGTGCGGCCGGTCAACGATCCCCCGCGTTCTTCCCGTAACGGTTTTTAAAGACCTGGTTATGTCGCCGGGGAACGGCGACATTTCGATGATCGCGTGCCTCGACGAACGGACAAAGCCGTTAAAGGAGATCATTGCCGGTATCGCCGCAGGCAGGGTTATGATCATGATCGGTCCTGAAGGAGATTTCACCCCCTTTGAAATCGAAACGGCGCTTCGCGCCGGCGCTCAGGCGGTTTCGCTCGGCAGGCTGGTCCTGCGCAGTGATACGGCGGGACTCTACGTTCTATCGGCAATCAGCTATGAAAACAGTTGCCGTTAGCGCGCTTGGCTGTAAGGTTAATCAGTATGAGGCGCAGGCGATGCGCGAGCAGTTTGCCAGGGCCGGCTACCGTCTTGTCGGCCGCGACGCCGCGGCGGATGTGTATGTTATTAATACGTGTACCGTTACCGGCAGCGCCGACGCCAAATCGCGCCGGTTGATACGTAACGCACTGCGCGCGAATCCCGCGGCGCGGGTCGTCGTTACCGGCTGTTACGCCGAACTTGATCGTCGTGAGATCGAAGCGCTTTCACCACATCTTGTCGTGGTCGGGAATGAAGAAAAAAACGGTATCGCGCAGCTGCTCGCGCCGAAAGGCGCATCGGTTCTCCCGTCAGGGGCAGGGCGCATAACCGCTTTCAGCGGTCGCGCCAGGGCTTTTGTGAAGGTTCAGGATGGATGTGATAATTTCTGTTCTTATTGCAAAGTTCCGCTGGCGCGCGGCAGGTCGCGGTCAAGACCATCCGACGAGATTACCGCCGAGATCCGGACGCTTGTCGCCAACGGCTATAAAGAGATCGTTCTTACCGGGATATGCCTCGGCGACTGGGGGCGGGATCTGGGGGTAGCGTTCGAGCTCCTGCTTCATGAGAGCGCCGCGGCGGCGGGTGGCGCCCGGATCCGCCTGAGTTCTATTGAGCCCTGGTATGTCACCGACGCCATTCTGCGCG
>JBAWYO010000278.1:0-1738 GCA_037143495.1 Candidatus Omnitrophota bacterium
GTATTCAGCCGGAGATCCTGATCTGCCGGACGGAACAGCCGCTCGCTGACTCGGCAAAGCAGAAGATCGCGCTTTTTTGCAACGTTCTTGAAGAGGCGGTCATCCAGGCCCCGGACGCGAAATCGATCTACCAGGTACCGCTGACCTTTCAAGAGCAGGGACTTGACCGTATCATCGTCGATATGCTCGATATACGCCACGGGAAGAAGAGCGCCGACCTGAAAGCGTGGGCTCAATTTGTTGTCAGGCGCGCGGTCGAGCCGGCCCGTGAGATCGAGATCGCGGTCGTCGGAAAATATATAACGCTGCCGGACGCTTATAAATCTATCTATGAAGCGCTGATCCACGCGGGTATCGCGAACGACTGCGCGGTCAAGGTCAGGAAGATCGATTCGGATGATATCGTGAAAGAAGGCGCGGCAAAACTGCTCGACGGCGTTACGGGGATATTGGTCCCCGGCGGTTTCGGCTACCGCGGCGTTGAAGGCAAGATCAGCACGATCCGTTACGCGCGGGAGAATAATATCCCGTATTTTGGCCTCTGTCTCGGCGTTCAGACCGCGATCATCGAGTTCGCGCGGAATGTCTGCGGGCTTGCGGGGGCCAATTCGACCGAATTTGACCGCCGGACGAAACATCCGGTCATCAGCCTCCTTGCCGAGCAGCGCAAGGTTAAGGATATGGGCGGTACGATGAGGCTCGGCGCGTATCCCTGCCGTGTCAGGAAGGCGACGAAAGCGTTCGCCGCGTACCGGAGCGCTTTGATCAAGGAGCGTCACCGCCACCGGTATGAGTTTAATAATAAATATCGAAAGGCGCTGGAAAAAGCGGGCATGGTCTTCAGCGGCACCTCTCCCGACGGAAAGCTTATTGAGATGATTGAACTTAAGGGTCATCCGTGGTTCATTGCGGTGCAATTCCATCCGGAGTTTAAATCAAGGCCTGAAAAGCCCCACCCTCTCTTCAGAGAGTTCGTTAAGGCTTCACTGGGAAGATAATTATACCGATGAAAGATTCCGCACGAGAGATCGTCCTTATCCTTGATTTTGGTTCGCAATATACCCAGTTGATCGCGCGCCGGGTGCGCGAATGCAAGGTCTACTGTGAGATCCTTCCCTGTACGGCGCCGATCGAGACGATCCGTCAGAAGAAGCCGAGCGCCATTATCCTCTCCGGTGGTCCGGCCTCGGTCACGGCGGCGAAGAGTCCGGTCTGTTCGCCGGAGGTCTTCTACCTGAAAGTCCCGATCCTTGGCATCTGTTACGGCATGCAGCTCGAGGGTCATTTTCTCGGCGGACGCGTCGAGCGCTCGCGCATGCGGGAGTACGGCTACGCGGAATTCACCCATCGGGGAACATCGCCGCTTTTTAAAGGCCTGCCGAAGCGTTTCCGCGTCTGGATGAGCCACGGCGATAAGGTCGTGCGTTTACCGGAGGGTTTCAGCGCTATTGGCTCGACGAACAACGCGTCGATCGCCGCGATGGCGGGTTCCGATACCCGGGACCATAAACGGGCGAGGATCTATGGTCTCCAGTTCCACCCGGAGGTCGCGCATACGCTCTTCGGCAAAAAGATATTCGAGAATTTCCTCTACGAAGTCTGCGGCTTGAGCAGAAGCTGGAACATGAAGTCTTTTGTCAAGGAGTCTATCCGGCAGATACGCGAAACGGTCGGTGATCAGAAGGTCATCTGCGGCCTCTCGGGCGGCGTCGATTCCTCGGTCCTTGCCGTTCTGCTC
>JBAWYO010000279.1:0-1737 GCA_037143495.1 Candidatus Omnitrophota bacterium
CCCAGGGTCAATGTCCCGAAAGAAACCCTCTTCAAGCGGCGCACTTCATGGCCGAGCGCCTCAAAAAGCCTACGGATCTCCCGGTTCTTGCCTTCGGTCAGCGTCATGACCAGATGCGACTCCCGATTACTTGATTTGCGCAGCGTCAACGTCGCCGGTTTAAGGACTTCACCCTGGTCCATCACACCCCGCGCAAGCGTTTGAACTTCCTCTTCGGTCACCAGGCCATCGACCGTCACCACATAGGTGCGCACCAGCGCGTTCGCCGGATCGGTCAGGTGATCGGAAAATTTAGTGTCGTTGGTCAGCAGCAGGAGCCCGGTCGTCGCCATATCAAGGCGCCCTACCGGATGCAGCGTCTGCAATTCTTCCGGCAAAAGGTCGAAGACCGTCCGGCGCCCCTTTTCATCGGATTTAGTCGTCACCACCGAACCGGGTTTATAGAGCATAATGACTTCCTTGCTCTGGCGCTGGGGACGGTTCCCGTCAAGAGTGATGCGGTCCTTGCTCAGAGAGACGGGAAAGAGCGGGTCCCTGACAACGCGACCGTTGACCGTGATCCTTCCTTCAGCGATCATCTTCCTCGTCTGGCTCCGGGAAGCGAGGCCCAGTTTTGAAAGCGATCGCTCCAGTGCGACCTTTCCCGTACCTTTGATCATAGCGTCATTCTACACCAAAGCAAGAACCCCCGCAACGAATACCAACGCGGGGGTTATGCTGCACCCTGGCAATCCTTTTTGCCTTAAAAAATCTCCAGAAAACACTTTTCTACCCAGCCGCTCTTGTGGTCCTCGCGACGCACTTTATACCAGCTCTCCTGCGAAGAAAGAACCTGCACCTTCTGCCCTTCGTACAACGTAAAATACGTTGTCGCTTTTTCTATCGGTTCAAATCTCGCATCGGTCCGTTCAGTGACCACCACCGCTTCTTTACCGATAAGGGCGATCTTCCCCGATAAGCCTGAAAACCCGGCACCACAGAGCAATGCCGCGGCTGCGGCAAAGATCAGCGCGCGCTTTCTAACCGCTTCAAAGAAGAGGCCTGCAAGGATCCCCGCCAAAGCGAGCATAAAGAACGCGCTCACCGCAATCGTCAACCCATCGATGGAAAACCCCAGCGACAACCCGTCGATCGCCTTGCGCGACAGACTCCTGCCGGATGCGCTACCGGCGCTTTTAATAAGCGACCGGGCATATTCATAATTAGCTTCAAGGTCTTTATCCAGAGGTATAAGCCTGCGGGCCTTTTCATAATTAAGAAGCGAACGGCCTACCTCCCCTTTTTTAAAATAGCAATTACCGATATTGTAATAGAGATTACCGCTTTCAACCCCGCGCGCCAGGATAGCTCCGTACTCTTGCAGGGCAAGATCGTATTTACCCTGCTCGTAATAAACATTCGCCCGCTGGAAGGCACCGGCAAGCTCATGCTCAAGACCGAACGAGGAGTCCACCCGCCACACCAGGAAGAGCGCGCACGCGACGCAGAAAATACGCAGGATTCTCATCATTTCATCTTCTCCAGATGATCAATAACTTCCTTAAGACTACGGAAGATCTCCTCGCGACGCTCATGGCTGAATTGTGAAGGCGCATAGCGGGCCATATCGCAATCAGCAAAGATCCTCTTGATCGTATCGACGACCTCGGGCGAGAGGCCCTTTTCTTTCGCGATCTCTTCGATCGAGAGAGCCGTCATTCCCCCCGCAGGCACGTGGAACCGGTCGGCCAGATATTC
>JBAWYO010000280.1:0-1697 GCA_037143495.1 Candidatus Omnitrophota bacterium
CTCTTTTGGCGTGCGCGGCGACCTCATTCTCATGGGTAACGACAACGATCGTCTTGCCCTTGCGGTTGAGATCTTTTAAGATCGCGAGGATCTCTTCCTTGCTCTTGGAATCGAGATTCCCGGTCGGTTCGTCCGCCAGGATGACCGGCGGTTCATTGACGAGCGAGCGGGCTATCGCGACGCGCTGCTGCTGACCACCCGACATCTCGTTGGGGCGATGCTGCATACGCGCTTTAAGACCGACCTCTTCAAGCTTCTCGCGCGCCGTGCCGGTCATGCCGCGTTTACCCGCGTAGATCAGGGGTAGCTCGGCATTCTCGAGGGCTGTCATGCGGGGCAGGAGATGGAACTGCTGAAAAATAAAACCGATGAGCCTGTTCCTGACGAGCGCCAGGTCTATGTCAGAGAGGCCGGTTACCGCGGCGCCGCCGAGCAGATACTCACCCTTGTCAGGCCGATCGAGGAGCCCGAGCACATGCATCAGCGTCGATTTGCCAGAACCGGATGCGCCCATGATCGCGACGAACTCGCCGGAAGCGATCTTCAGCGAAACGTTGCGCAACGCCTCGACTTTTACGTCGCCCATCTGGTAGGTCTTGCAGAGATTTTTAACTTCTATCATGGCGCGCGGCCTTTCTAGTCGGCCTTCTTCTTCGCCGGCGGCTTGAATGGCGAGAACGGATTGCTGCCGATGCTATTTTTCGGTAACACATATTTTTTTGTCTTGACGACGACCTTATCACTTATATCGAGCCCGGAGAGCACCTCGTAGTTTTTATCATCGGTTATGCCGAGTTTGATCTTCCGGCGGGAAGGAGGTTCTCCTGCCCCCTCGCTGACCATGACCGAGGCTGAGTCTTTATCCTTGCGCACGGCTTCAACAGGAATAAGGAGGACATTCTTCCTGTCCTGGGCCAGAAAATCAACGGTCGTATTCATGCCTGAACGAAAGAACGCCGGGACGCTCTCAGGTAAAAGATCGACGTTGTAGATCGTCACATTATTGATCGTCTGTGACTCATAATAGATATGCTCAACGGCAGCCTTGATATTCGCGTCGGGATACGCGTCGAGCGAGATCGCCGCTGACTGCTTGAGGGTGATCTTACCGATATCGGTCTCATCGACCTGCGCGCGCACGATCAGGTGGTCCGAGAGCACGACAACGGCCTCGGCGGTCGTGACGGTCTGGCCCGGCTGCACCGTCGCGACGATGACCTGCCCGTCGATCGGCGATAGTAACGGTATCGGTTTATACGTTTCCTGCCAGTACTTGAGCGATTCAGCTCCCTGGCCGCGGGCAGCGTCAAGGAGCGCGGCGCGGTCGGTCGAGGACATCCAGGCAAGGATCTCGCCCGCCTTGACGGCCTGCCCTTCCTGCACCTGGATACTTTCGACGCGCCCGTTCACCGGCGGCTTCACTTCAAGACGGTTCTGCGGCAATACGGTACCGGTCGTTGAAATATATGTCTTGATATCGCCCATCGTCGGGCTGATGATCTTCGTCGTCTCTTTCTGGGCACCTTTATTTTTTGCCTTCACATAGACGGCCGCCGCCGCGCCGGCAGCGATAATAAGAACCAGGAATAGTAGTATTTTTTTATTGCGCATATTCGAGCGTCTCTCCTTTCGCCTGTATCCAGGTTGCTTCCGCGGCCAAAGCACCGGCCTGGGCATTCAGATAGGTCTTCTTCGCC
>JBAWYO010000281.1:0-1663 GCA_037143495.1 Candidatus Omnitrophota bacterium
ATCCTGTACATTACCGGTCGCGGTGGAGGCTGACGAGCCATTGGACTGCTTCCCGCCGAAAGAAGAATCCTCCGATCCTCCCAGGCTATAATTCGAACTCGTCGTGCTTGCCGAGGCAAGCGAAGAGACCTGCGCAAAGTTCAACGAATAGATCTTCGTGATCGTTTTAACCTTGATGGCGCCTGACGGACGTACAATGAGGATATTCTTCGCGGGACCCTGGTCATACGTGAGCCCGTTGGCGGCCGTTATGGAATCGATCGCGATCTTCACGGGAACATTTTCCAGGTACAGCGTGATTTTTTTATCGCGTATATCCTCAGAGGGAATAAAATTCAGCCCGGACTGCTGTGAGAGCAGCTTAAGAACTTCTTTTAAGTCAGCATCCCTGAAATCAAGCGAAATGCGCGTGCCGGTATCGGCGATCTCCGGCATCAGCGGCGTCCCATCATCCCGCGTATATCCTGCGATCGCGCCGGAACCGAAGCAGAAAACTATTACCATGGCAGTGACAAGGATTTTTTTTATCATTTTATTGGGATGAGGACCTCCCTACCCTCGTAGCTCAGATAAACACCCTGCTTTTCAATGCGGGTAACCTGCCCTGCACCTACCGCATCGCCGATATTAACGATCTTATTATTAATGATCGCCTGCGGCCGTTTTGCGTCCCATATCAGCGCCGAGATCTGAAAATCACGATCCGGGAAAACAATAGGGCGGATATCGACCGCGGCGATCACTTCTTTTTTTTGTTTGACCTTTTCATTATCAAAAGGGTCCCGGTTCTCTTTGCCGGTGTACTTGATCTCACCGCCCTCTCGCGGACGCATCTCATCGACCCCTGGCGCGGCGGGCGTCTGCGCCCCCGACCCGACGGACGCGGTCGTAAAAATACCGCCGCCGCTCCCGGCGCCAGACCGTACTGCGCCTGCCGGTGTTGACGGCGAAGGAAAAGAAACAGTGGTATATCTCGTCATGACGCCTGATTTTGGACGCATATGGCTCACATACAGAAAGGACCCTACCAGTATTGCCACCAGTATCGCGAGAAGCTTGATCTGTTTTTGCTGTTTTTCCTGGTTTTCCATATTATCGTATAAAATAGCTCGCAATCTGTACGTCAGCCTTGAGCGCCTGTTCGCTCTTTTTAAACGAGAGCTTTTCGATGCGTATGAACTCCCGCGAATTCTCCAGGCGTCCGATAAAATCGCCCAACTGGTGATATGTTCCGGACGCGCTCAGGCTCAGGCCCACATAGATAAACGCGCCGGCATCCGACAGCGGCCGCGGATTCAGCGAAACAATGGTCAGGCCCGCTTCATTCGCAGCGCGGGAGACCTTGTCCACCAGCCAGGATTCATCTTTACCCTTGACGAAATAGGAGCGGTATTTTGCAACGACCGTTTGAAGTCCCGCCACCTCCTTGGCTATCTCTCCCCCCTGCTGTTCATTCTCGATCTGTCCATTGACCTCCCGGATGGCAACAACCGTCCCTTTATAGACACTGCCGTAAAGATACCATACCGCGATAAGCGCCATGCCGACACCGATCGCCATGATCTTATTCTTCAGCAGATTCTCTTTTGCTGCGTCAAATTTCATGTCCATCTTATTGCACTCCTGGCTCAGCCTGAACGTTTCCGCCCGCAGAAGGCCGCGC
>JBAWYO010000282.1:0-1618 GCA_037143495.1 Candidatus Omnitrophota bacterium
GGTCTCGATGACGCCCGCCTCGACGAGTTTGAGGGATCCCTCAACGCCTTCAATGATCCCGTATCCCGTCGTGTCCAACCCCGGGTCAATGCCGAGGATCCGCATCGTGTGAGGCTCCCGTAGGGTATCAGCCCTGGATCGTCTTTAAGACATCATCGGGAATGTCGAAGTTCGCGTAGACATTCTGGACGTCTTCATGGTCTTCGAGCGCCTCGACGAGAGAGAGTACCTGCTTCGCGCCGTCGCTGCCGACAGGAACGGTCGTCTTGGGAACCATGGTTATCTCGGCCGATTCACAAGCGATCTTGTGCGTTTCGAGCGCCTTCTTCACGTTCTCAAAATCAGCCGGGCCGCTCTTGACTTCATAGAGATCACCCTCGACCGTCAGGTCTTCCGCGCCGGCCTCGAGAACGATATTCATTAATTTTTCTTCTTCAATGACCTTGCTGCTGATATCAAAAACGCCCTTCTTCTCGAACATCCAGCTTACCGCGCCGGCGCCGGCCATGTTGCCGCCGGTCTTTGAGAATATGTTCCTGATCTCGCTCGAGGCCCGGTTCTTATTATCGGTGACGACCTCGACCAGGATCGCGACGCCCGAAGACCCGTACCCCTCATAGGTTATTTCTTCATAGGAAACGCCGGGCAGCTCGCCGGTGCCCTTCTGAACCGCTTTCGTAATGTTATCCTGCGGCATATTCGCTTCTTTTGCCTTCTGAATAGCCGTGCGCAAACGCGCGTTCGTATCCGGATTACCGCCGCCCTTGGCCGCAACGGTGATCTCCTTGATCAGCTTGGTAAAGAGCTGGCCGCGTTTGGCGTCAAGCGCCCCTTTTTTGTGTTTGATCGTAGCCCATTTTGAATGTCCCGACATTTCCCCGATTCTCCTTTTTTAGATAGTACTACCATCGGGCACAGGATGTGCCCCGGTATGCGAGATTTTGCTCACTAATTCTACTAAAATATTATTACCCTGTAAAGCTTTTATTTTCTATTGTTCGTGGTATACGTTTTATACGCGAAATAGGACGGTTTCGGGGTCAGATCGTTCGCGATAAGGCCAAAATGGTTTTCAGTGTTCTTCGGTTCGGTCCCCACGTCGCGAAAGCCGTACCAGAAGACCTTTTTGACCTGCGGATACGATAAACATATCCCGTATGCCTTAACCAGGTATTCGGCCTGCTGGTCGGGGGTCACCCCCCGGTCAGAATTCGTGTCGAGCAGCTTATTGCTCGGCCACCCCAATTCGGTGATCCATATCGGCTTATGGGAATCTCCCCCGGTCGCCATACGGCTGACAAGGTCCTCGATCTTAAGCTTGAGCAGATTGTCTTTCTCGGGATCATGGGGCATGGTATAGGGGTGAAAAGCCGCTATGTCGAAATAATCCTTGCCGCCGTTCTTATACACATCATCGATGAAGGGATAATAGATATACGGCGCTCCCCACCCCATAAGCCCCCCCAGGATGATCTTGCATCCGGGATCTATTTTTTTCGCGGCCAGGCTGGTAGCCTTGAGCAATTTTACATACTTGGCGGGGCTGGGCGGCTTCCAGAAAAACTCATAATCGGGCTCGTTCCAGACTTCCCAATGCCTGACCCGGTCCTTATAGCGG
>JBAWYO010000283.1:0-1604 GCA_037143495.1 Candidatus Omnitrophota bacterium
GCTGCTGACCGCTTCTAAAAGATTGAAATTGTCGATCGAGCGCCCCGAACCTTTCGCGCGGCCTTCCTGCAGGCTGAAAACGATCGCGGGCCGGTAATATCTTCCGACGAGCTTTGAGGCGACAATACCGATGACGCCGGGATGCCACCCTTCATCCCAGACCACAATCACGCTCGTATCTTTGAAATTCATCTGGCCGTCGATCTTCGCGACGGCCTCCTTGAATATCTTCTCCTGCATCTTCTGGCGCAGGCCGTTCTCGCTATGAAGCTTCGCCGCGATCTCAAGCGCCTCTTCCTTCTTCTCGCTTAAGAGAAGTCTCAGTGCCAGTTCCGGGGAACCGATGCGGCCGGCGACATTGATCCGGGGGCCGATAACGAAACCGATGTGCTCCGCCAGGACCTCACGCTCGCCCAGCCCCGCGACCTCCATCAATGCCTGGAGACCTACGCGAGGCGCCTTCGACAAGCGCTGTAACCCCAGCCGCGTCAGGATACGGTTCTCGCCGGTCTGTGAAACAACGTCGGCGACGGTACCGACCGCTACCAGATCGAGAAATTCTTCGTTATCGTGCGCGCGATCGCCCGCGAGAGCGCACGCCAGCTTATACGCGAGCCCGACGCCCGCGAGCTCTTTGAAAGGATAGGTACACCCTTCCTGGAGCGGATTCACGATAGCGTACGCGGCGGGCAGGGAATCTTTCTGTATCTCATGATGATCAACTACGATCGTATCAATGTGGTGGGAATTCAGGAGAGCTACCTCGACGGCATCGGTCACGCCGCAATCAACGGTGATCACGAGCGTGACCCCCCGCGCGCGGATCTCTTCGACCGCCTCGCTATTAAGCCCGTATCCTTCGTTGACCCGGTGCGGCAGATACCAGTCGACCTGCGCGCTTTCGCGGCGCAGGTACGTCAGCAGCAGCGCGACGCTTGAAACGCCGTCGGCGTCATAATCCCCGTAGACCAGGATCTTCTCGCCGCGCGTAATTGCTCCGCGTATGCGGTCGACCGCTTTCTGCATATTTTTGAGCAGGAAGGGATCATGCAGGGAGCTCTTGGTACCGTAGAGGAACTGGTGCACGGTGGAGGGGTCAAGGAGATCCCTGTTGACGAGCAACTGCGCGAGAACCGGCGAAACCTTAAGGTCCCGGACAATAGCGTCCCGGAGATCCTTGCGCTCCTCTTTGATGACCCAAAGCTTATTCATGTATGCCGACTACGCCGGCTGCCCTTCTTTAAGTTTCTTGAAGCCGACACAGCTCTTATCGAGCTCGATCTTCACGTTGTCGTCGATACGCACGATGACCGTCTGCTCTTTTACGTTAACGATCGTGCCGTGGATGCCGCCGTTGGTCACGATCTCGTCATTCTTCTGGAGGTCCTTGAGCATCGCCTCGTGCTCTTTCTGCTTCTTCTGCTGGGGGCGGATCAGCAGGAAATAAAATATCACGAATATAAGGATCAGGGGCAGCATACTGATAAACGGACTCGCTTGCGGTTGCATTCTAAAATCTCCTCTCGTGGTGGTCGTTGTTTAATTACCCAACAACCGTGTTATTAAATCTCCGTATAAATCCTTCTTTATACTCCGTGAAGCGA
>JBAWYO010000284.1:0-1590 GCA_037143495.1 Candidatus Omnitrophota bacterium
AACGGGGTCGTCACCCTGACCCATTTCTTCCGGGTAAGGTCCTGGATATCATAGAGCCCGCTGCCTCCGATGATCCCGATCTTTGCCATACTCCCCCCGCTCCTTGACCGTGCCATTATTTTATCATCCTCGCCAGATCGATCAGGCTGTTGACGAGAAAAAACCGGATAAAGACCAGCGCTAATACCGCGAATATCGGCGAGAGATCGATCCCGATCTTATACGCCGGGATGATGCGTTTAAACGGCATCAGGAACGGTTCGGTCGTCCGGTACAAAAACTGGACGATCGGATTATACGGGTCGGGGTTGACCCAGCTGATCAGCGCGCGTATGATGATCAGCCACCAGAGAATATTAATGACTACTTCCAGGACCTGCGCAACTCCGACGATAAAATTAGAGAGTACGAACATACATGCCTCGCTCCTTTAGTGTCTCTGCCGCGCGTAAAAAGACCGCCTTCTTAACCCCTTGATAATTCGCCAGCTCGTTTCTTCGCCGCAAGCACCGCGGCTTCGAGCGACCCGCCGCTTTCCAATACCGCCAACGCAGCTTCTGTTGTTCCGCCCTTCGAAGCGACTTGTTTTTTCATGTCCGATGGATCGATGTGTGTTACACGAAGAAAAGCAATGGTTCCGGAAAAGGTCCCCGCAACTAAAGAGCCGGCCTCTTTTCTGGTGAAGCCCGCTGCTTCGGCGGCATCCTGGAATTTAATTAAAAAATCTTTCTCTTTCTCGGCGGGGATATCCAGCGAACCCGGGAAATTCTCCTGGAGAAACTCACACACATACGCGGGACCGCTTCCGGAAACAGCGGTAATAGCATTCATTTTATCCTCTGAGACCTGCAGCGATTCTCCCAGAGAATTAAAAATTTTAACAACCCACGCTGTGTCAGCCGGTCCCACATTATCCGTACAGAATCCCGTCACACCCGCGCCTATCTTCGCGGGAAGATTCGGCATTGCCCGTACGATCATTGCTCCCGGCAAGAATTTCTTCAGGTAATCGATCGTTATGCCGGCCGCTATAGAAATAACTAGCGGTATCTTCCCGGCCCCGTTGATCTGCTTGAGTGTTTCTTCGATATCCTGGGGCTTGACGGCTATGATCGCCGTATCGACGCTTCGCACCAGGCCAGGAACATCCTTCGCAACTGAAAAACCGTGTTCAGTCCGCAGTTTGCTTGAATCCTTATCAAAAACCACGATCTCAACTTTTTGAGTGCCATCACTGAGCTTCTTGATCTGCTCAGCCATGGCCGAACCCATAGTACCAAAACCTATGATGCCGACTTTATGATCCATAGTTCAGCTTTCAAATAGTGCGGTGCCAACCCTCACCAGCGTTGCGCCCTCTTCAACCGCTGTTTCAAAATCCTGGCTCATCCCCATAGAGAGAACGGGTGCCGAACGGCGTCCACTGCTGGTGAGGAATAGATTAAGATTTTCCTGCAGCTGACGCAGCTCTTTAAAATACGGACGGGCCTGTTCCCGGTCAGCGACCACCGGAGCCATCGTCATCAGCCCCCGCAGCCTGAGATTCTTTAATTCTGAGATCCCGTATGCCAGTTTCTGCAGAGCGTCGGG
>JBAWYO010000285.1:0-1588 GCA_037143495.1 Candidatus Omnitrophota bacterium
ATCCTGACCCCCGCATCGGAAGCTCGAACCACGGGCACAAAATTGGCGGTCGGCACATACGGTTCGCGGCGGATGAACCCCGGGTCGATCTTGAGCAGCAAATGTATCATGGTCGTATTGCCCGCGACGAGAACCCCCATAACGTCATTGAGGCTCACCCGGTGGGCTGTCGCAAGGTCATCGATAATCCCGTTGATCGTCCCGGTGACCGCCGCGTGCAGCGCCTCAAGTCCGTCCGGCCGCGCCGCGTACATTATCCGCGAAATAACGTCGGCGCCATAGGAGGCCTGGCGATTATAGTTAGCGCGCGCGCTCAACGGCGTTTGGGCATGTAGATCGATCAACTGTCCCGAAACGGTCGTCGTGCCGATATCAAAAACAAAGGCGTAATTGCGTGCCGAGGTATCCCCCGGCTCGAGGCGCAGGATCTCGCGAAGACCGTCGCGCCGGCCGATCGAGACGGTCACCTCCCAGCCGCTTTCGCGCAGAAGAGCTCCCATCGTCCTGATATCCGCGATCGCCATACGGCTCGGGCCGGGTCCGCAGGCAGCCTCGATCTGGCGTTCGACCCGTTCAAGATCGCTGATACGGTCGTCAAGCGTCGGCGCCGGAATCTTCAGGAAGATCTTGGTGATGAACGCGTCTGAGCGCGGCGCGCGCTTCATCGGGGTTTCAGCATTCCCCTTGACCTCTTCAGAGCGTCCCGAACCCGTCACCGCGGTGGCATAGAGGTCTATCAACGAGGAAGGCGGCACCTCGACCTCAAGATCATCCTCGACCGCGGTGCAGCAGGCTAGCGTAGCGCCGAGTCTTCTCTGGACAGCGGTGATCGATGAAGCATACTGGGCCCGATGGGATCCTTTTTTAACGATAACGACGCAGCGACCGCAGGCTCCGTCGCCGCCGCAGGAGGCATTCAGGTACAGGCCCGCCCGTATCGCGCAGGCCATAATGGTCTCTCCGCGCGCTGCCGCAACGCGGCGGCTGCCGGGCAAAAAAGTAACGGTGAAATCATTCATTAACAACCTCTGTTCTTTATCGGTAACGAGCCCGCAGGAAGGACGGCAGGCCTGACGCCTCACGGGGGCCAACGACAACGCTATACCCCGAAAGATCCTCTACTTTAGCGCTCAGCATCGCGACATATCCCGGAATAATGAGCTCCCGGTGATCGACGTTCCCGGCAATGCCCGAGTGAGCCATCGTCGCGGCGATCTTTTCGGGAGTGAATTTTTCCGCTGCCCATGCGGTCAGCACGCTCATCCCCTCACAATCGCAGGCGATGAGGTATGCCGGGACCCGCGAAGCCTCGATCTCCTGCGCTACCGTAAAATAGGTAATAGAAAAATTAGTGGTGATCAGGACGGGCGATTTTTTCGTCACCTGGCCGATCTCGTAAATTTTCGGCTCGACCTGCACCGGTTTCTGGGGATCGGTGTAAATATCCTGTCGCGCGGTCAGCAACGGCAGTACCGCTCCCGGATCGGCGTTCTTGATAAGGACGATCGACGCGTATTTCGCGATGCCGGTAACCGCCTCGAGCGCGGCAGCGAAAGGATCAGCTGTTTCGACCGCGATCAGCGCCGGG
>JBAWYO010000286.1:0-1583 GCA_037143495.1 Candidatus Omnitrophota bacterium
TGCTCGGGGTGTCAAAAGATCTTATCGTTCAGGGGTTAGACGCGAAAGAACTTATCAAGCCGTTGGCCGCCGCGGTCGGCGGAACGGGTGGCGGCAGGCCGGATATGGCCCAGGCCGGCGGCAAAGACGCCGGCAAGATCGCCGATGTTATTGAGCTGCTCTACGCAACGATCAAGGAAAAGAGACAATGAAAATTGTTAAATTCTCCAGCAAGCAGTTCCCCCAAAAGCTCTGCAATCGTAACGGGGCGTCAAAAAAACGCGTTGTCGAAAGCGTTCGCCGGATCGTTGACGATGTGAAACTGCACGGCGACGACGCGGTCATAAAGTATACCCGGCGGTTCGACCATATCAAACTGACGCCTAAACAGCTGCGGGTCTCCGAATCGGAAACATCGGGCGCCTATCAGGATATTACGCCTGAATTCGTCAATACCCTGAAACTCGTTATTGATAATGTGACCCGCTTTTACAACAAGCAGAAACGCAAGGATTGGACGATCCGCGATACCGACGGCGTGATCCTCGGCGAGCGTTATTCTCCGCTTGAAAGCGTCGGCGTGTATGTTCCTTCGGGGACGGTACCCTTGGTCTCCAGCGTGTATATGACCGTGCTTCCGGCAAAGCTGGCCGGGGTTAAGAAGATAATCCTGGCAACTCCGCCGAACAAGTACTGCAGCGTAGACCCGCATATCCTGGTCGTCGCCAATCTATTGAAGGTAAATGAGATCTATAAAATAGGCGGCGCGCAGGCGATCGCGTCAATGGCCTTCGGCACGAAAACGGTACCCAAGGTCGACAAGATCGTCGGCCCGGGCAATGAATACGTGACCGAGGCCAAGCGCCAGGTCTACGGCCATGTTGATATCGATATGCTCGCCGGCCCCAGTGAGGTCGTTGTTATTGCGAACCAGAACTCGAATCCGGCGTTCGTGCGCGCTGACTTAATGGCTCAAGGTGAACATTTTAAGGGTCTCGCCATATTGATCACGAATTCAAAGAAACTCGCTCGGCGTATGCGCGATGAAGTCCCGCATGGCTATATCGTTCTGGTAAAGAACATCGATGAGGCGTGTGTCGTCGCTAATATCATCGCGCCGGAGCACCTGCAGATCATGGTCAAGAGCCCACGGAAGGTTATCCGCAAGATCACCAACGCCGGCGCCATATTCGTCGGTTCATATACGCCGACAGCTGTCGGCGACTATATTGCGGGCCCCAGTCACGTGCTGCCGACCGGGGGAACGGCACGGTTCTTCTCCGGTCTTTCACTCAATGATTTTGTCCGCGGTACGCATATTATCTCGTATTCACGCAAAGCGCTGGAACGTGTCCGCGAACCGGTCGAGAAGATCTCCGGTATTGAGGGGCTCAAGGCGCACATGGAATCGGTCAGGATCAGGTTCGAGGACAATAAGGAAAAAACCGATGAGAAGAAAAAAGAGAATTAGCAACATCCGGAGGGTAACGACCGAGACGGCGATCACGCTGAAGCTCGGGCTCGACGGTTCCGGGCACGGTGACATCAAGACAGGTGTCGGCTTTCTGGATCACATGCTCACGCTCTTCGCCAAGCACGGACTC
>JBAWYO010000287.1:0-1571 GCA_037143495.1 Candidatus Omnitrophota bacterium
TTCTAAATCAGACTTACGACAATATCGAGTACATCATCGTGGACGGCGGCTCAACCGATAAAACTACGGCCATTATTAAGAAATATGAAAACAGGATCGCCCGCTGGGTTAGCGAACCGGACAAGGGCATATACGATGCCATGAATAAAGGTATTTCTTTTGCCCGGGGGGAATGGGTCGGTATCATAAATAGCGATGACTGGTACGAGCCGGACACGGTGCGGCTGATAGTGGAGGCCGCGGCTAAAAATCCGGAAAGCGGAGTTGTTTTCGGGGATATGAGGGTGTATAAGTTTGAAAACGGCCAGGTCGTGTGTTATCAGGTAAAAGGCCGGGTTGAGGGCGACGGGGTTCTTCTGGAAAATCCTCTTACGCACCCGACCTGTTTCGTGGCCAGGCGCGTTTACGAGCAATTCCGGTTTAACCCAGTCTTCCGAATGGGGGCGGATTACGACCTGATGGCCAGGCTTTATAACAGCGGGGTAAAGTTTGAGCATCTTGACCGAATTCTGACTAATTTTAGGGTAGGCGGCGTCAGCAGTCAGGTGCCCTATCGTATATTATTTGAGGCCTATCAGATCCGCAGCCGGTATAATCAGTGGAAAGCGCTACGGAAATTAATATGTGTGACCGCTTTTTTCCCGCTGGAGCGTCTCTATCTTCGTCTGCCGTGGGCGTTTAGGAAAAAATATCAGATCTGGAAAAAAGGTTTTAGGAGCGGTTGCGAAAAATAGGATGCAGGCTCTGGTCCCCATTCGCGACCACTATTGAGTAAGCGGGGGTATTTTGGCACAATATAGCTATGTGCCTGTTTGCCGCCTGCAAATAATTTGGCATATTCGCTGTAAGGACATTATGCTTAAAAGACTTGTTGAATCTATCATCGGCTCTAAGAGCGAACGGGATTTAAAGAAAATCCACCCCATCGTGGACCAGATAAATGCTTTTGAAGACGGGTTGTCAAAGCTCTCCGACGGACAGCTCAGTGCTAAAACCGTGGAATTCCGCGAGCGCCTCGCTAAAGGCGAAACGCTGGATGATTTGCTGCCGGAAGCTTTTGCCGTGGTGCGTGAGTCAGCCAAAAGGACGCTTAAGATGCGTCATTACGATGTTCAGATGGTTGGCGGCATAATCCTGCACAATGGCAAGATCGCCGAGATGCGCACCGGCGAAGGTAAAACTCTGGTGGCGACTCTGGCCGCGTATCTTAACGCCCTTACGGGAAAGGGCGTGCACGTTGTAACGGTTAATGATTATCTTGCCAAACGCGACCGTTTCTGGATAGGTCCCGTTCACGAATTTCTGGGCCTCACCGTCGGATCAGTGCAGCACGACATGCGCAATGAAGAACGCCGGGCCATGTACAACTGCGACATTACCTATGTCACTAATAACGAGATCGGCTTTGATTACCTGCGCGATAACATGGTTATGGATAAGTCCGAGCGCGTCATGCGCGAGCGAAACTACGCTATCGTGGACGAAGTGGACTCCATTCTTGTGGACGAGGCCCGGACTCCGCTGATCATCTCCGGCCCGGCGGAAGAGTCCACCGACAAATATTACATTGT
>JBAWYO010000288.1:0-1568 GCA_037143495.1 Candidatus Omnitrophota bacterium
GTCGTCATCCCCTCCCAGTCGCCCAGCATAACCTCTTTAAGGCCCTCGCGCATAATGATCTTCTTACCCGCGGCCGTCGCGATGAACCGCGCCGTCTCCAGCGCGCGCTGAAGCGGGCTCGCGTAGATCCTGTCGAGGCGCATACTCCCGAAACGGCGCGCCAGAAGCCGCGCCTGCGAGAGCCCTTTACGGGAAAGCCCCGGATCGCTGTGCCCCTGGATCCGGTCTTCGCTGTTCCAGGTCGTCTCCCCATGCCGGACAATATAGAGATTCACGGTCACTCCTCGGATGATCAAAACGGCTTGATGATCCCGCGCCAGATAAGAAACGCCGCGAGACCGCTATAGAGAACCATGGTGGCCACAAAAACCCCGGGACGCTGCCGCGGACGGGGACCCCCCGTCATGCGGTCAGCGCTCAGGTGCATGAGCGCCATGCCAAGAATATTGGTAACCCAGTACGAGATAAGAAATGCGGGGAGGAACGCGCGCTGCGCCGTCTTAGCGACAAGGCTCGCCGCTATATAGGCCAGCGGTATATTGATAAACGCGTCATTCCACCAGGTAAGAGGAGAGAGGAGCCAGCCCAGAAAAAAGAGTATGGAATAACATATCTTCTTTGGCGAATGCATCATGGAGGGCGTACTCAACAATCTAACGGGAGATCCCGATTATCTTATACGAGAGTGTACCCGCCGGGACCTCGATCGATACGATATCGCCGATCTTATGGCCCAGAAGCGCCTTGCCGACCGGGGAGGTCACCGATATCTTGTTCTGGGTGATATCGGCTTCTTCCTTATTGACCATCGTATAACTCACCTCATCGTTTGAATCAAGATCCTTGATCGCGACGATAGCGCCGAGGTACACTTTATCCTTATCGATCTTTTCATCATCCAGGATCGACGCCTTGCTCAACGATTGCTCCATCTCGAAGATCTTCTTTTCGAGGAGCCCCTGCGCCTGCTTGGCCGAATCGTATTCGGCGTTTTCGCGCAGATCGCCCAACCCCCGGGCGAATTCAAGCGCTTTTGCTATCTCACGCCGTTTGGTCGTTTTAAGATATTCGAGCTCCCGGCGCAGCTTTTCATACCCGTCGCGGGTCAGATATACCTGATCCATTGCCTACCTCTTTTCAAGAGCGTACTTTGAGACTTTATGTTTGACCGGTACCGGATAATTTCCCGTAAAACAACAGGTACAAAATTCTTCCTGCGGCAGGGGCATTGCGGCGAGCATTCCTTTAAGGCTCAGGTAGCCGAGGCTATCAAGACCGATATAATCCCTGATCTGTTCGATGCTGCGCTGGGAGGCGATCAACTCCTGTTTCGTGGGAAAATCGATCCCGTAATAGCACGGATACCGCAACGGCGGGCAGCTGACCCGCATGTGCACTTCCTTAGCGCCGGCGTCGCGCACCGCTTTGACCCTCGCCCGCGACGTCGTGCCGCGCACGATCGACCCCTCGATAATAACGACGCGCTTGCCCTTCAGGAGTGCCCTGACCGGATTGAGCTTGACCTTGACGCCGAAATCCCGGATATGCTGAGTAGGCTGGATGAAGGT
>JBAWYO010000289.1:0-1562 GCA_037143495.1 Candidatus Omnitrophota bacterium
CGGCGTCAACGTGAGCGTCGTCGACGCGGTACTGAGGATGATGATCCATCATGTGGTCATTACCCAGCAGAACGCCTACAGCAGTGATCTGCAGGCGCTTCTGACGCTCTTTAGTCCTGTTCCCGAGCTGCACCGGCTGGCGCTCCATGACCCTGGGCAGTACTGGACCTGTTTCGGGCCGTTCCCGCTCTATTCGGGCAGGGTCGTCTTCCGTTTCCCGGTTCTCCCGCAGCCCTTGATCCCCGCGGAGATGCAGGTTTCGCGCGATATCCTCCCGGTGCTGGGGGCGCGTCTCTTTGCCGGCATGTCACCGGTCGTTTCCGGCTGCAGCGGCCTCAATCTGGCGTTGCGGGCCTCATATTCTGAGGAAGCGAATAATCTGACCGAGGACCGCACCTGGGGGTTCCTGATGCGCGTGCCCAGCCACCCGATCCTCTGCGGCGTTTCGTCGGTGCGCGATACCGCGCTCGCCGAATCCCGCAGCCGTATCGCGCACGATACGAGCGCCCAGCGCGCGCTCGAGCGCAATTATTATACGAACGGCATTTTACTTGCCTACGAGAGTATGCGTAGCGATTTTGACGGCGGTATCATGACCGGGGAGCGCGGTAACGGCGGCCGCTTGATCGGTCCCGACGCTGAACATCCGGGGTTAATGGAAAATATTCTTTGTACGCAGGCGGTAGCCCGTTACGGCAAGCAGGCCGAAGTAGGTTTTAATGAAGGCCCCGGTTTCCTTAACGACCACTTCTTCGGCGATACGCTCCACCAGCTCTGGCGTCAGGCGATCAGCTGTTTCCCTCCGGGCGTCGGCGACGCGAACAGGCTGGGTATTTTTTATGATCTCCTCCAGCAGCGCTTTCCTCTGAACGAGGCTGAGAGCTGTATCAGGCTCGTTCATGGCGACCGTTCGATGCGTCTCTATCCGGTCGATCCGCGTTTCAGCCTCGCGCTCGCGATGCGTTATCGTACAACCGCGGGACGCGCGGCGCTTAATGAGATCATTGCGCAAGGCGTAGAGAGCCCGCATCTTTCACCGGCGGCCCGCCAGATCATAGAAGAGATACGCGGCTCGACCGATTCGATCGCGATCGATGACCTGAGGAGCGCCCGCGTCGTGGCGCCGAGCGGCAACATACAGTATGGACCCGCCGTTGACCGGCAGATGCGTGATTTAAAGAACGGGTTCGATGTCTTCGGGGTCCGGATCATCGTGACCAATAACCATTTTCGTGAGCGGACGAATATTTTCGACGATCTGCCGTTCAGGACCGCGCTCTCATCCGTCCAGCGGATAACGCTTGAGCCGGTGAGGGCGACCCGCGGCGAGATCGATCTCGCGATGCGGATCTCTTCGGAGCACAGCCGTGAGGCGATCGATTTTGTACGCAATCACCAGACACCGCGTCCCGGCCTCCTGCAGCGGGCACGATCACGCCTGGGGAGGATGATGCCGGGACGGGGGGCGCGGCCGGTTGCTCTTCCTCCGACCATGGCCGCTCGCACCGCAGCGCGGGGCTCGGCGCTCGAAGGCGAAGTCAATAGTATCTGTACCATGCTTG
>JBAWYO010000290.1:0-1561 GCA_037143495.1 Candidatus Omnitrophota bacterium
CGCTGGAGCTTCCCTGCAGTATTTGAACATCCCGTTCGTCGAACAGATATGATCAGCCAGCGCCAATACCTCAGGATTACATTCGGGGTGCGCCACAACCTCGGCGTGCGGATGAAGCCCCTTCATCTCGCGGATATCTTCCTCCTGAACCCTGATATGCGTCGGACAGAATCCTTCCCAGGGGATGATCTCTTTCTCGGGTAACTGCGATTGAACATAGAGCGCAAGGTTCTTATCGGGAACAAAAATTATTTTTTTGTTCGGGATCGCCTTAACAACGTCGATCGCGTTCGAAGACGTGCAGCAGTAATCGCTTTCTGCCTTGACTTTCGCCGCTGAATTCACATAGCAAACGACCGCGGCCCCGGGGTTCTGTTTTTTCCTCATCCTGAGCTTCTCGGCGGTGATCATATCGGCCATCGGGCACCCGGCTTCAACGACCGGCAAGAGCACTGTTTTTTTCGGGTTCAGGATAGCGGCGCTCTCTGCCATAAAATGAACTCCGCAAAAAACAATGACCTGGGCGTCGGTCTTTATTGCCGCCTGTGAGAGCGCGAGCGAATCGCCGGTGATATCGGCGATATCCTGTATCTCATCCCGCTGATAATTATGGACGATAATAACGGCATTGCGGCTCTTTTTGAGCTTACGGATCCTCTCGCGCAATTCGCTCTTGTAATTCGCGTCATCCTCGTCCTGACTTCGCTTAGTGGCGTTCATAGGTTCTTCCCTTTGGCGATCCTGTTCTTCTGGTCACAGAAAACAATACGCGGTTTGCAGCGGCGCGCCTCTTTGGTATCCATAATACCGTACGAGATGATGATCACTTTATCGCCTTTATGGGCCCAGCGGGCTGCCGCTCCATTCATGCAGATAATACCCGAACCGCTCTTACCTTCCATGACGTAGGTCTCGACCCTCGAACCATTATTGAGATTGACGATCTGCACGCGCTCAAAAGCGAGAATGTCCACCGCGTCGAGCAGCTTTTTATCTATCGTGATGGAACCGACGTAATTAAGGTTCGCCTCAGTCACCGTCGCCGCATGGATCTTTGCCTTGCACATACTTCGCAACATATATTCACCTCGCCGTTAAAATAGCATTATCAATAAGCCGGGTACTGCCGATGCGGACCGCGACCGCTATCAGGGCCTGCCCGCGTACGCGTGCGACCGGACGCAACGTAGGGACTTCAACAATTTCAAGGTACTCGATCCGCGCAAGATCAGATCTCTCAATGATCGCTTTAATGACCCTTAGCAACTTCGCGGAAGACCGTTCGCCCGCGTCGAAGGTCATGCGAGCTTTGCGCAATGCCGCAGAGAGAAGCGCAGCATCCCGCCGCTCGCGCACAGTGAGATATCTGTTGCGCGAACTCATTGCCAAACCGTCAGGCTCCCTGATGATCGGCATCACCGTGATGCTGACATCCATATTAAGATCACGTACCATCGCTTTCACGACGGCGACCTGCTGTGCGTCTTTTTGCCCGAAATAAGCACGGTCTGGCGCGACTATATTAAAGAGCTTCGCCACAACGGTGGCAACCCCCCTGAAA
>JBAWYO010000291.1:0-1560 GCA_037143495.1 Candidatus Omnitrophota bacterium
GTGTGGGACTATCGGCAGCCGGATAGCCGCGGCGGTGACCACCCGGTTCAGAGAGCAGGCGCGGTTGGTCGCCCTTGCCGACAGCGACGCCGGCAGGGCAGCTGCCGTCAGGAGCTCGCTCGTCGGAAAACCTCCCGTTATGTCGGTAGAAGCACTGATCAAAAAATCAGATCTGGTGATCGAAGCAGCATCGGCGAAAGTTTCGGGGTCTCTCGCGAAGATGGTACTTTCGCAGGGGAAAAATATCATGGTGATGAGCGTGGGCGGCGTCATGCGTGATCATGCAGCCTTACATGCTCTTGCCCGTCGTAAGCGCGCCCGGCTTTATCTGCCCAGCGGGGCGCTCTGCGGCCTTGATGGCGTCAAAGCGGCTTCGATGGGTCCGCTGCGTTCGGTCCGCCTGACCACGACGAAGCCGCCCGCGGCTTTGGCGGACGCCCCGTTTTTTAAGGGCAAACACATTGATCTTACGGGTTTGCGCAGGGCACGCGTTGTTTTTGACGGCAGCGCGCTCGAAGCGATCGAAGGGTTCCCGGCGAATATTAACGTAGCGTGCGCGCTGAGCCTTGCCGGGCTCGGGCCGCGCAGGACGCGCGTCAGGATCATTGCCGATCCTGCGGCAGCGCGGAATATTCACGAAGTGACGGTTGAGGGGACATTCGGACGCCTGACGACCAGGGTCGAGAATCTGCCGTCACCCGGCAACCCGCGGACGAGTTACCTGGCGGTTCTTTCCGCGCTGGCTACGCTGAAGAGCATTCTGGACCCGATAACGGTGGGAACCTGATATGAAACATACCTGCTCGAACCGGCCGGAAAATATGAAAGGGTGTAACTGCAGTTATGAATCTTGTACGCGTAAGGGGTATTGCTGTGAGTGTATAGCCTATCATCGGGCAGGAGGGGAATTACCCGCCTGCTTTTTTAGTGATAAAGTCGAGAAGACGTATGATAGGAGTGCAGGTAATTTTGTGCGGATGAAACAAACGAAGGGAGGTGAATTGAATGGCTGAAAAGGTTGAGAAGTGCGGCGTAGCACGCAAGAAGGGGTATCTGTACTACATCAACAAAAAGGGCGATGTGGTAGAGACAAAGATGGCGCGCGGCAAGTCCAAGGGAGGCGGCGGAAAAGTCGTCTGCAAGTGCGGCATCAAGAGAGAGAAGGGATACCTCTATTTTGTTGACAAAGCGGGCGATGTATCGAAAGCGAAGATGGCTCGCGGCGGCAAGAAGAAAAAAGGTAAAAAATAAGCTGCTCGTAACGCTTATAATAAAGAGGGGCCGGGGACTATGCCGGCCCCTCTTTATTACGGCATTTTTTTAAAAATTCTGTTAAGGCTAAAAAAGTTAGTACTTTTTTATTGACTATGTTTTAATATGTGTTATACTCGAACTGGGGAGAAAAAAATTGAAGAGCATTGAACCGAGACGTTTGATCGGCGAGGCGCTCGTCGAAGAAAAGATCATCACGCAAGAGCAGCTCAACGAGGGATTGGATTATCAGAAGAAAGTAAAAAAATTAATCGGCGAATCGCTGATCGAACTTGGGCACATTGAAGA
>JBAWYO010000292.1:0-1551 GCA_037143495.1 Candidatus Omnitrophota bacterium
CTGTATATGGAGGAGCCCCGCCATGCCGCTGCCGAGAACAAGAACGCTTGCGCCAGCCTTAAGATGCGCGAGCCGTTGCGCGCGCAACACGCAGGCAAGCGGTTCGACAAATGTCCCATCCTCGTACGAGACCGAGTCCGGCAGAGGATAGACGCCTTTTTCTACATTAATTTGCGGCAAACGCACATATTCGGAGAATCCGCCCGGATCAAAATTGGTCGCGCGCAGCGTATCACAGACCGTCTCGTGCCCCATCCGGCAATAGTGACACTCGCCGCACGGCACATGATGCGAACAGGCGATGCGCTGCCCCTTGCCGAAACCAACGGCGCCGATACCCGCGGCGACGATCTCGCCGGTGATCTCGTGGCCGAGCACCAGCGGCACCTTGTGGATGCGATACCACTCCATCACATCGCTTCCGCAGATCCCGCTCGCCCAGACCTTGACAACGATCTCGCCCGCCCCCGCTTTCGGAACCTCGCGCTCTTCGAGGCGCACATCATTATTTTTGTAGTACATCGCTACGCGCATAGTTATAATTCCCTGCTAGATCAAAGCGCCGTCTCTATACCCGCCGTTACCTGCCGGTCAAGGTAGGCCATGCGATCAGGCGGTATCGCTATGCCAAGTCTGGCATAGGCTCCCTGCACCTGGGCGGTCTCATCCGCAAAAGCATTCAACGCATCACCCAGGAGCGTCTTTCGGATACCGCTGAACTTGGCTTCCGTCATCGCAATATAGAAGAGATCAACGAGGCGGCTCCCGAACGTATAAAAACCATCCGCGTCCATGCGGGCTCCCTCGACGATCGCCCGGGCGCCCGCGTTAGCTTCGATCAGCTGAAGAAGCATGGCATCCTGTTTATGAATACGAAAATTCCACGATGCTACAATGTGCACCCGCTTCTTCGCCGTCTGTATTCGGCTTGCTTGTGTAATAATACTCCTGAGATCTCTCGCATCATGATCCTCGACCACCACGACGGTATCATCGGCTGAGCGCGTCACAAAAGCATCATCGGGCGAAAGAAATGTCCGCCCGACGCCTTTCTTCAGGACCTGAAGCAGAGGGGCGGCATCATCGCGCGCTATGACCGTAATGCTCGGGCGACGCATACCGCGCCCGGCCTCAGTGACAGAATTCACCCGGCGCAGAGCGACGATCATATCAAGGACCGGCACAGCGGCCGGTGCTCCGGCAACACGCGCCTCGGGCAACACTTCTGTATCGGGATCGACCGTCCGCCCCAGTATCGGGAGCCGCTGACGAAAAGCATGCGGAATACTGAGCTCGGTCGCCAGGTTGACGGTTCCGCGTTTTTCCTTAGGGGCCGTAACTTCGCTGAAATCGCGCACCCGCATCGTGGCGCGGACTTCCTCGGGTGTGGTGACCCACCAGTCAGCGCCGACGCAAACACCTCCCCGCTCCCGGATCGCCCTGAGCTTTTCCGGATCAGCGCCCTGCCCGGGACCGACGCTTATAAGCTCTCCGATGACCCGCGCCGCCTCCCGCGCGACCGCGATATCAAGCGCATTAGGTGTCACATCC
>JBAWYO010000293.1:0-1547 GCA_037143495.1 Candidatus Omnitrophota bacterium
CTGCCGATCCTGCTGGTAGGCGTCGGTGATCCGACGAAAAAAACAGCCCAAAAGAGAAGAAACCCGAGCAGATAATTAAGACACGGTCCCATGAATATGATCAGGAAGCGCTGCCGGATCGATTTCGCGAGAAATTCCCATGGCTGGCCGCTACCGGTGCCCGGCTCATCGCCGGCCATTTTGACATAACCGCCCAGGAGGATCAGCGAAAAAAGATATTCGGTATCGCCCCGCTTGAAACCGGCTATTTTCGGCCCGAAACCAAAAGAGAATTTCTCGACCTTCACTCCCTGAGACCGCGCCGCCAGAAAATGGCCGGCCTCATGGATAATGACCAGTATACTCAACACCAATAAAAAAAGTATCACCGAGAACAATGTATCCTCGCCTCCTCCCGTGCCCAGGTGTCCGCCTGCACGATCTGCTCTATGCCGGGTTTTATAACCCCGCGATGGAGCGACAACACTTTCCCGACGACCCTGGGGATGCCGTTGAACGGCAATGTACCGTCGAGATACAACATGACCGCCTCTTCATTGCTCGCGTTAAGGACCGCGGGAAAAGTCCCGCCCTTGCGTGCCGCGTAAAAGGCCAGCTCCAGGCAGGGGAATTTCTTCAGACGCGGCCGTTCGAACGTAAGTTTATTATGCTGCTGAAAATCTAGCCGCAATGAATGTCCCGTCGGCAACCTCCGTGGATAACTCATGGCGTATTGTATGGGCAGCCTCATATCGGGAACGCCCAGCTGCGCGAGCACCGATCCATCAATGAACTCAACAAGCGAATGGATGATCGCCTGCGGATGTATCAGAACACTGATATCCTCAAGGCCCACGTTAAAAAGGCGCATAGCCTCTATGACCTCAAGCCCCTTGTTCATCAGCGTCGCCGAATCTACCGAGATCTTTTTGCCCATCTTCCAGCGCGGATGATGAACGACCGTCGCGGGTTCAAGCGACGAAAAGCGACTGAGCGCGACCCTGCGCAACGGGCCGCCGGTACCGGTTAAGTGGATCTTTCTCAGGTGTTCGCGCTTTGAGGCTTCAAGGCACTGAAATATCGCGCTATGCTCGCTGTCGACCGGGATGATCCGGACACCATACTTCGCGGCCTCGCGCATAACGATCTCGCCGCCGCAGACCAGCGCCTCTTTGCTCGCCAGCGCGATCGCCTTCTTTGCCCTGATCGCGGCCAGCAGCGGCAGCAGAGAAACCGATCCCATGATCGCGAAGAGTACCAGGTCTACGTCCGGGCGCGTAACGATCTCGATGAGACCATCGATGCCTGCGACGATCCTGGTGCGGCGGGAACCGGTAATGCCGGCGCGCGCTCCCGCTGTCGGGGGATTCATCAGGCACGCTATCTTCGGCTGAAAACGGCTGATCTGTTGTGAAAGAGCTCCGGCATTCGTATTCGCGGAAAGACCGATGACGCGGAATTCCCCGGGATGCGACGCAATGACGTCGAGCGCGCTCACCCCGATAGAACCCGTTGAACCCAATATCACGATCCGCTTCATCAGGACCTTCTCACACACTGCTTATTTC
>JBAWYO010000294.1:0-1538 GCA_037143495.1 Candidatus Omnitrophota bacterium
CTTTAGGTATCAGCACGGCGCACTTGATCTCCGCGCGCGCCGCGTAGCAGGCCGCCGCGGCCGAGGTGTTGCCGGTCGAGGCGCAGATGATCGCGCTCGATCCGCTCTCAACCGCTTTTGAGACCGCGAGGGTCATTCCGCGATCCTTAAAAGATCCTGTCGGGTTGAGCCCTTCGTACTTAAGGTAGACTTTTGCCCCGTCGCCGACGAGAGCGCTGAGGAAATTAGAATAGATGAGCGGCGTATTCCCCTCATTGAGCGTGATGACCGGCGTCTTTGCGGTTACGGGTAAATATTTGCGATATTTATGAATAATGCCCTGCCACATCATAAAGGCTCCATGCGGATATACGCGGTCTTTTTCTTGATAACGGCCAGCCGGTCGATCGAAGCGAGCGCGTGGCGCAGCCCTGATTCTTCGGCCGTATGCGTCATGATAACGATAGGCACCGCGCGCCCACCGCGTTCTTCTTTCTGGGTAACGCTGGCGATGCTGATCCCGTGTTTTCCCAGGATGCCCGCGATGCGCGCGAGCACTCCCGGTTGGTCGAGTGTGGTAAATCGCAGATAATAACGGCTTCTGACTCGGCTCATCTTCTGGATGACCGGAATACTTTCCGCCGATGGAATAGAGTCACTGGCCGGGCTGTTGCCGGTTTCACGCGCGAGCATCTTCGCCAGATCAACGACATCGGCGATTACCGCGCTGGCGGTCGGGAGGCGCCCCGCGCCTTTTCCGTAAAAGAGCGTTTCACCCGTCAGGTCGCCTTTAACGTAGACCGCGTTATAGACATCTTTGACGTTCGCGAGCAGATGGGTCTTCGGTATAAGGGTCGGGTGGACCCTGATCTCAAGCCGCTCTCCGGATCTCTTGGCGATCGCGAGGAGCTTAATGGCATACCCCATCTCTTTGCCATACTGTATGTCGCAGGGCTCGATGGCGGTAATCCCTTCACAGTAGATCTGTTCCGCGGACGGGAGCACGCTAAAACTTAAGCCGCAGAGAACTGCCAGTTTATGGGCCGTATCGGCGCCGGTGATATCGAGTGTCGGATCAGCCTCAGCATATCCCAGGCGCTGCGCTTCTTTCAAGACCTCAGGCAGCGCGCAACCCTCGTCACTCATCCGCGAAAGGATGTAATTGCAGGTACCGTTAATAATGCCGTAGATCTCTTCTATTTTGTTAGCAACGAGTCCTTCCCTGAGCGCTTTAATGATCGGGATGCCGCCGCCGACGCTCGCCTCAAAGAAGACCGACCTGCCCGCTTTGGCGGCTGCCGCGAAGATCTGGGCGCCTTCATGCGCAAGAAGAGCCTTGTTGGCGGTCACTACATGTTTTCGGTTTTTGAGCGCGTGCATCACGATCTCTTTTGCCGGGTGCACGCCGCCGATGAGCTCAATAACAATGTCTATGGCGGGATCGTAGAGGACTTTGGCTGGATCGGTCGTCAACAACTTACGCTCGACTTTAAAACCGCGGTCGCTCCTGATATCTTTGTCGCAGATGCGCACGAGCTCGATATCGACCCCGGCAAGTG
>JBAWYO010000295.1:0-1525 GCA_037143495.1 Candidatus Omnitrophota bacterium
GAGCTGGGATCCCGGGCGCCGTTTTTTCACGCGCAGGCGGCGCGCCTGATCGGCGCCGCCGGATTCGACCGCATGGTTTTCGTCGGCGGTTTCGCCGATCTTATGCGGGAGTCCGCTATAGCCGGCGGGGCCGGCGCGGGAGTGGTTTATTCCTGTAAGGACACTCCGGCAGCCGTCGAGGTGCTCAGGAACGTCGCGCGGGAAGGGGACTGCCTTCTCTTTAAAGGGTCACGGCGAATGAAACTCGAGTCGATAATAACCGCGCTCTCCGGCACCACGGATCTCCGGAGCGTTCCTTGTCTGCAGAGCGACAAGCATTGATCCTGTATGAATGGTTTTCGGCAAGCACTATTTTAGAAAGGCGCCATGCTCTATCATCTTTTATATCCGTTGCGGGAGTTTTGGTTCGGTTTCAATGTTTTCAAATACATAACGTTCAGGGCGGCCATGGGTTCGGTGACGGCCTTCCTGCTGAGCGTGATGCTGGGTCCCTGGGTTATACGCAAATTGTATGCGCTCAAGATCGGAGAGCAGGTCCGTAAGGGCGACGACGTCTCAAAACTCGCCGTGCACCTTAAGTCAAAAGAAGGAACGCCGACGATGGGCGGGATCCTGATCCTGCTCGCGATCGTCTTCTCGACCGTTCTCTGGGCCGATATGACCAACAAATACGTTTTGCTTGTTCTGATGTCGACGATCTGGCTCGGCGTGATCGGCGCTATTGACGACAGCACGAAAATGCTTAAAAAGCGATCCCTGGGACTCAAACCGCTCGCTAAACTTCAGTGGCAGTTCCTGCTCGGCCTGCTGATCGGGAGTATTCTGTGCCTTGATCCGCGCTTCCAGACATCGCTTGAAGTCCCGTTTTTCAAAGGACTCATAATTCATCTGGGGCTTTTCTATATACTTTTCGCCGCGATCGTTGTTGTCGGCTCGAGTAACGCGGTTAATCTGACCGACGGACTTGACGGACTCGCGATCGGAACGATGATCATGATCGCCTTTACGTATACCGGGATGAGCTACATCGCCGGTAATATCAAATTCAGCGGCTACCTCAACACGTTTTATGTGCCGGGGGCCGGGGAGCTGGCGGTCTTCTGCGCGGTCCTTGTCGGAGCGTGTCTGGGTTTTTTATGGTTCAATTCCTATCCCGCGAGTGTTTTTATGGGCGATACGGGATCGCTCGCGCTGGGCGGCGCGATCGGCACCGTCGCGATATTCATTAAAAAAGAACTCTTGCTTTTTCTGGTCGGCGGGGTGTATGTCGCGGAAGCGCTCTCGGTCATCATTCAGATCATTTCATTTAGAACGACGGGTAAGAGAGTCTTTCTAATGTCGCCGTTGCATCATCATTTTCAGCTTAAGGGATGGCCGGAAAATAAGATAACGGTGCGATTCTGGATCGCCGGCGTTATCCTGGCGCTGATCAGCCTGGCGACATTCAAGACGAGATGACCGCAGTATGATACTATCAGGGGAGGTTTGAACGTGAAGAAGAAAGTGACCGTAGTCGGCCTCGGTA
>JBAWYO010000296.1:0-1524 GCA_037143495.1 Candidatus Omnitrophota bacterium
ATATATAAGGGGTACTGTCAATACCCAATATGAAAAAATAGAGCTATTTTATCGTGTTTTTATGATAAAAAAGCTCTATAAAATACTACTTTCTTGAATTGGGACCTGGCACCTTGGAAGACGAACCCTACGGCCTCGGACCCTACGGCCTTCCTGCACTATATCTGGTCCAGCCCCATGCTCCGCATATACCCTAAAGACGAAACGGGAATGAAAGGCAGCGCCGGCGCGATCACGGCGCCTCCGGCTCTACCCCCGCGCGGGAACCACTCGCGTTCTAACGCCGTAACAGCTTCCTGAGAGGCTGGCTTCAACTCCTTCCAATAGTACAACCGCAAAAAATCGAAGGCGGCTCTCAGGTGCGTCTCCTCATTGGCAAATATCCGATCAAGGGTATCGTACGGCAGAGCTCGTAGTTCCACGCGACTGGCGTACGATGGATCAAGGCGGTACAATATAAACCGTATTTTATCCGCAGGTAATTCTCTTAACGCCCGCAAAACGGGATTTTTGCCGTACCGTTTACTGACAATATCAAACCCCTCGCTCACATTCCCCGCCATCAACCCTTTGCTTCCGACGATGTGCCGGCATTCAGGAGTAACTGATCCGTCGGCATCGATAGCGACCTCTCGCCTCGCACGATCTTTCGGCAACGAACGCGAAAACTGCTGGGGCTTATCCCAAAGATTCTCTTGAAATCCCGCGATATAGTCTCGCCTCAACCTCCCCGCAGCGATCTCTCTGCGCAACTTTTCGTTCTCATAGACCGGGCTCGTATAAAAAAATAACTCGAAGAGCCCCCCGGGGGGGAGTCTGCAGATACACATGTCCGGTATTTTGATATGAACTTCCCCCCGTCTCTAGCACCTCGATCAGATTGGACATCTCAAGCGTGCAGCCGCGTATCCTCTTCTGAAGTTCGCTTTTCAGCTGCCGGAACCTGTCGGCGGCCTTGGGGGTGGCGATACTATAAAAAGTGACACCACACTCTTCGGTACTGTCGGGAAATAATTTTCTCTGGCTCGCAGCAACCGCTTCAATAACATTTGCCGCTCCTACAACGCCGACCTCAGGATGAAACTCATCGATCGAGAACGCAAAAATTATTTCTACCTTCTTATTTTTTCTCTTTCTGAGCGCGTTATTTATTTTGTTCAGTACGCCGCGCATTTTATCGGCATCCATCGCCCAGAGAGCGTTCGTCGTTATCTGCACAAATGATACGCTCTCAAGCGACTCTATAAGGTGAACATACATATCAATCGTTTCATCGTTCAGAAAAGGCTCACCGCCGCCGTGGATCCATAGATTTTTCACCGCTGCCTTCTTCAGGAAAGAGATGGTCTCTTCCAGCCGTTCCCTGGTCATCTGCATGCCGGGTTCAGGGACGCCGTCGGCGGGAAGTGTCGGCGCGTCAGTCACGCACACGGTACATCCCGCATTACAATACCGGGTCACGCTCACGATAGCGCTCAGATACGCTGATGGTTGTTCCGTTTGCCATTCTATCGCATCCAGGAG